>CAZVRB010000144.1:3387-6144 GCA_964629365.1 uncultured Leptospiraceae bacterium | reverse complement strand
AGGGAAGGGGCGGTCTGCATGATCATCCCCGAATTCAGGGGCCCCCTGGCACTGGTTACCGGAGACCCCCGGCCTGAAGACATCACACTGGGGGCACAGGTGATTGCCCGTTACGGAAAATTCGGCAATGGGCCCGGTGTTGTTGAAATACATGAAGGTGCAGACAGTGTACGCACACTGGAGATATCAGAACCGGCAGATGATGCCGTTATTGACAGTATGAGAATATAACCGTGAGGTTTTTCAACATGAAAAAGAAAGTGGTATCATTTCTTGTTTCCGGGCGGGGCTCTAACTTTAAAACGGTGGCCGAAAAGATAGCTTCGGGATATATACCCGCCGCTTCGGGGGTGGTGCTGTCAAACAGGGCCGATGCCATGGCACTTGAAACTGCCCGTGCTATGGGTATACCCGCGTGTGCCGTACTGCCTGCTGAGTACAGCAGCCGTGAAGCCCACGAAGAAGCCCTGGTTGCTGAACTTGAAGCCCGTAAAACCGACCTGGTTGTGGCAGCGGGATATATGCGGATACTCACCCCCTACTTTGTGCGGCAATATAAAAACAGGATAATCAACATACACCCCGCACTTCTTCCCTCGTTTCCCGGGGTGGACGCCCAGGAGCAGGCCCTCCATTACGGGGTGAAGATTACCGGCTGCACCGCCCACTTCATCGACGAGGGCACCGACACCGGGCCCATAATTTTACAAAAGGCCATTGCCGTAGAGGAAAACGACACGGTAACATCGTTATCCAAACGCATCCTGGTGGAAGAGCACAGGGTGCTGCCCGAGGCGGTAAAACTTTTCTGCGAAGGCAGGCTGCGTGTAGATGGCCGGCGGGTGAACATTCTCTGATATTTTGTACTTGATAATTTCGCAATCCCTGAGTATACTATTACCAGATTACCCACACCATTTTCAACCAGTGACAGGAGGGCTTCAATGCTGTATATTTCGCTGTTAATTTTGTATGCGGCGGCAATTTTTATCACGCTCTTGGTGTTTCATTATTTTCAGCTCTTT
This sequence comes from uncultured Leptospiraceae bacterium, assembly GCA_964629365.1. Lineage (GTDB taxonomy): Bacteria > Spirochaetota > UBA4802 > UBA4802 > UB4802 > M55B154. The sequence goes on along the minus strand of CAZVRB010000144.1, from coordinate 5,119 downwards.
CGATCCAAGGAACAGTATACAAGGGACGAACTGAAAAACGTTATTCCCTCTATTCCCAGGTACTGGGACTCGCTTCTGCAGAGATACTATCTTCCTGGATTCATATTCTCACTTGTTGTATCCAGCGTGCTGGGACTGCTTTTCCCTTTCATCGCGCTCAACTGGTTTTTCCAGTCGGCCATCATTTTTATTGTACTGTTCATTGTTCTTCCCTACGTGAAAAGTTACCGGGAAAACATTATGGTCACCTCGTCTGATAATATCGGCGATATTTTTTCAAATGTTTTCACCAGGTATACCGAGGTAATACTTTTCGGCTTTGGGGCGGGAACTTTCAGTTCGATGACCTACCAGTGGACCAGCCACAAGGAACTCAGCTTTCTGTGGTTCCTGGTAAACGCGGCTGCTATTCTAATAATAATGGTCAAAATACTCGTAGATGTCAGCTCCATAAAAGAAGAAAAAAATAATTTTTAAGTTGACGGTGGGTTATGTTCTTTGTACTATTCATGGTGTTCTGAAAAAACATAGTTTCGAACTAAGAAGGATTATATTTAAATAATCCTCTTTTTTTAATTCCACACACATTACATTATTGGGGATTAAGCCCAAACGCGCAAGGAGGAGTATTTTATGAAAAAGATCTTTACATTAGCCCTGGTAGTAGTCGCAACTGTCGCCTTTGTTTCATGCGGTGGTGCGAGTCGTGGCGGTATGGTTAAAGGTGAATCCTTTATCTCTGAAGGCTGGGTTTCTCCTGACATTTTCAGGGTAACAGCTACTGGTGTTCCAAAGCCCGGTTTAACCAACAAGATCCAGAGAAGGGGTACAGCCAAAGAAGCTGCTCTTATCATGGCTCAGAAAAGGATCATTGAAAAATTCGTTGGCGCACGTCTTGAAGGTGCTGCGGGAGCAGCAGATTACGCATCAACAGGTATCGCTGTAGCGAAAGAATTCGGCGGTCTGGTTAAAGGCGGCACCATCGTTAAAGAGACCTACGACGACGATGACAACTGTGAAATAGTTTACCAGATAGAAAAGAAGAACCTGAAAAAAGATGTACAGGGCGGGGCCTATCAATAAGCCTTTCACCACATCTTTTTCACCAAAAAACCATGCCAGCAAACGGCATGGTTTTTTTTTGCTTTTTTCGAATTCCTGAGAATGAAAAATGGTTAATACCAGGATCAACAGTAACGTGGAGATGTGACATCTCGCCAGGAGAAATCCCCGGCGCGCCGCCCCCTTCACTAAAGGGGGCTTCCCAGGAGTCGAACTCTCACTTTGGCCCACTTCCTCCGCGTCTCCGCGCCTCCGCGTGATACCTGTTGTGTATTGATGAAGAGTATGCAGTTATTATGATATCATCATCAGCAAGCCATGATTCACGGCATAAAAAAAGAGAGTTATAAATAACTCTCTTTTTTAAATATATATAATATCAATCCTGGCAGCGTCCTACTCTCCCACACCATTACCAGTGCAGTACCATCAGCGATGAGGGGCTTAACTTCTGTGTTCGGAATGGGAACAGGTGTTTCCCCCTCTCTATAGCCACCAGGAAAATGTTTTCTCAAGTGCCTGATCAATAAACAAGAACGGATACTTTTTGTCAACAATTTTGTCTGATTTTTTTTAAAAATACAAATTTTTCTTGCAGATCAAACAAACATCGTATGTAGAATAACATAGTGCACGGGCAAACTATTTCTAATTTTTTTTAAGGATCACC
>CAZVRB010000144.1:0-3287 GCA_964629365.1 uncultured Leptospiraceae bacterium | reverse complement strand
GATGAACACAACAAGGATAATGAAATTTACAGTTCCTGATGAACTTTCCGGTAAGAGGATAGACCTTCTGTTGTCGGGTAAGTTTTCTTACAAGAGCAGAACACAGTGGCAGGATGAGATAAAAAGCGGGAATATCAGCATAAACGGCACACCACCGGCGGCCGCCCACCGGAAAGTGGCTGCCGGTGACGTGGTGGAATATCACGGGGATACCCTGCAGGAACCCCCGGTAGACAGGTCATATACCATCATCTACCGTGACCCCTACGTGGTGGCCGTCAACAAACCGGGTGACCTGCCCACCCATCCATCGGGCATCTATTACAACAACACCCTGAGCCTTCTGCTTGAAGCTGATACCGGTGAAAAGCTGGTTCCCCTGCACCGCCTTGACAGGGAGACATCAGGGGTTATACTCTTCGCCCGTGAGAACCGCTACGTGCAGCCATTTCACGCTGCAATGGAGAGGGCCCGCAAAGAATATACCGCCCTGGTGCGTGGCATCCCCGAATGGGAGGACATCACCGTGAATGTCCCCCTGGGCAGCGATCACAACTCGGTGGTTCGCAAAAAAAGGGCCGCTTTCCCCCATGCCGCCGAGAAGGCGTGTACACGCTTTGTTGTTGCACAGAGATATGCCGACTTTGCCGTGGTCAGGGCCTTCCCCCAGACGGGAAGGCTGCACCAGATACGGGTGCACCTGCTGCACCTGGGCCACCCCATCCTGGGTGATAAGCTCTACGGGGGCAACGAGAGCTGGTTTCTTCACTTTATAACCCATGGATGCACCCCCGACCTGGTGGAAGCCCTTGGCATGCCCAGAAGTGCCCTTCACGCCGAATATTATACGCTGCCCCACCCCTTTTATCATGAAGAGATGACCTTTCACGCGCCGCTGCCTGAAGATATGAAAGAAATTATACAGAAAGGAATCGTCCATGGCTGAACCTGTAGTACCACCGAAAGCCAAATTATTCATAGGAATACTTACCTCCCGGCCAGACCTGGCCGAGCGGGCCGAGTTGGTACTGCAGAAAAAGTACGGCCCCATCGATTACCAGACCACCCGCATACCATTTACCAACTCTGATTATTACAATTCAATGGGTGACCAGCTTTTCAAGGTATTGTACTCCTTCAAAAAGCTGGTTAAGCGTGAAAAGATCGTTCCCATCAAGCTTGCCGCCAACAAACTTGAGAAAAAGCTGTCAGGCTCATCCAAACGCCTCATCAACATCGACCCGGGATACATCACCCTCTCCAACGTATACCTGGCCAGCTGCAAAGAATTCTTCCACCGCGCCTACCTTGCAAAGGGCATATACCTTGAAAACGAATACTATTTCAGCGCCAGGCAATTCCACCCCTGGGACTGGACCTACCCCGATTACCTCAAACAGGAATACCTGGATTTTTTCCACACCGTGAGAAGTATATATTACAAGCAGCGTAAATCCTGAAATACCGTAACGGATTACCGCAAAGCGCAGAGAAATAAGATAAAGGGGTCTTTCCGGATTCCTGGGAATTGAAAATAATTTTTATAACAAAAACTAAGAAACTGCAAATTACATAATTTTTTTAACCGCAGATAAACGCAGATGAACACAGATGTTGGTAATAATAATTAGTAACGATAATCAGCGTTAATCTGCGTTTATCGAGCGAAGCGGGCGGTTTCATGTATTTAAAGCCGTATGATATTATAAACTTTTTTGGATGGTACCGTAAGAAATCAGTACCCCATGTACTCATTGGGTTCGTCCAGGTTTTCTTTGAGGTAGCGTCTATTGAGCCTTTCAAGCATTTTTTTGAGGGTGGGGTTATCCGGATCTTTTGCCAGTAGTTGTTTTGTGAGGCGAATGGCGTGGTTGTACTGGCGAAGTTCATTGTAGCACTGTATCATCTTCATCTTGACGTCTTTTGAGTCATCCTTGATCTTGACGGCCCGTGCGTATGCTTTTATGGCGGGGGCGAATTCGCCGTAATTTTTGTGAATATCACCCAGCGCCACCGCCGCCTCGTAAAAATCACTCTTGATGCCCAATGCGTCCTCGAGATTTTCTATGGCCAGGCTTCCCTGCTCCACGTGATAATGAGACATGCCGATATAATAGTAGGTGGTATGCGACTTTCTGCCGTATTCTATGGCCTTCTCCAGGTTTTTGATGGTGTCTGAGTATTGCTGCAGACGGTAATGCACCAGCCCCCTCTTGTGATAGGCCTCGCCGAAGTTTTCCTTGTACTTTATGGCCCGGTCAAGATAGCCCGCCGCCTTGCCGTATTCCTTTATATCGTAGTAGAGTGACCCCAGGTTGAAATTGATAAATGGGTTGTAGGGATTTACCTCGAGTGCCCGCAAAAAGTGCTTCTCGGCAAAATGATACTGATGCAGCCGGCAGTAGAGGTTTGCCAGGCTGTTATGGGCCCGCGAGTATTCGGGGTTCAGGCGAATGGCCTCAAGGTAGGTCTCTGCCGCCTTGCGATAATCCCCCCGGCTTTCGTATACGGCCCCCTCGTAGAAATATAATTCCTTGCGGTGATCTGAGGGGTACTTTTTGCGATAATGGTTTACAAGGGCATTCAGGCTGCGGTAGCGCTTTCCCAGGTATAACTCCCGCATGCGAACCAGCGTGGCGCTCTTGGCGTAGTCCTTTTCCAGCTCTTCCAGTTTCTGCTTTTCTTCAGCCCCGGCTTTTTTCCCGTCGGTGGTTTCATCTGCCGTCACCATGCCCTGCAGCGCGATGAAAATGCAGAGCATCATCACGGGCATATATATGTGCTTCATCTTTTTTCCTGTGTAGTATAAAAATATATTAGAAATAGGATATGATCCTTTGTACGGGGACGTCAAGAAGAAAGTGTTGCTGAGTGAAGGGTGAGAATGGAATATTTCATCAATACCCAATTGATCTCACGCGGAGGCGCGGAGACGCGGAGAAAGTGGGCTAAAGTGAGAGTTCAACTCCTGGGAAGCCCCCTTTAGTGAAGGGGGCGGCGCGGCGCGCCGGGGATTTCTCCTGGTGAGATGTTACATCACCACGTTCCTGTCTTCTCTGATATTTTTGGTTTTCATTCACAAGAATCCGGAAAGAATGTAAAAAAAACGGGTGCGCCCAAAGCGTCACCCGTTCCTCTTACTCTTCACGACTCACTTCTTATTCTTTACTGTTCACTCATCACTTCTCACTCTTCACGCAACTAAATAAATATCTGGGCCTGCACAATAACGCCACGGTCGATGGTATGACCCTGGTCTTCTATAGGATAGTTGTACTCGATCTTGA
>CAZVRB010000143.1:0-6320 GCA_964629365.1 uncultured Leptospiraceae bacterium | reverse complement strand
CCCATGTCATTACGAGGAACGAAATGACGAAGTAATCCCATACCTTTTGTATCATCTGAAACTTGCGATAAAACATGTATACATATTTCATGAGATCGCCGCGTCGTTCCGACTACGCCGGAACTCCTCGCGATGACAGGTTTGATCATTGAAAAACCATACCACGGGAACCTGTAATCACTTATCCCCTCCGTGTACCCCGTGCCCCCGTGAGAATCCCTTGTTGAGTGAAATATATATTCTAGACATAACAGGCTGAGAAACACGTATATCATACCTGAATGCCAGATTATACCCCCCTTACTGTAAAACCCAGAAAAGATTGAACCAACGTGAAACCTGGAAAAACGCAAATAAACAAATCAACCCTCCGCGCCCTCTCCGTCCCCTCTGAAACGGTCATCGAGCGTAGTCGAGATGCTGTGCTAACCGTTAAGCTACATAAAAAAAAGAGTTGTCCATATACCAGGGGATATATATATTTAATACTTGAAAAGAAAACAGTAACGGGAAAAGAGATAATAAGCATGCCAAAAATAGAACTGGAAATATCGGACGATCTTTTGCTGGCTCTTAACGAAGACGAAAAGGAATTCGAAAAAACCATAAAGCTATACACCGCACTGCAACTGTACAGGGAGCATAAACTGACGCTGGGGCAGGCCGCAGAGCTGGCTGATCTCAATAAGGAAGAATTCATGATGTTATGCGGAAGGCATGGAATACCCGTAATAAACTATGCTCCAGGTGACCTTGAAACAGAAACAGGTGCCTTCTGATCAATGGTTATAGTTGCAGACGCATCACCCCTTATATGTTTTGCGATAATCGAAAAATTGGATCTACTTGACCGTTTATTCGAATCACTTATTGTGCCTGAGGAAGTATACAAAGAAGTCACCTTCACTAAAAAGCCCTACTCAACCGAGTTGTCCAATTACCTGAAAGACAAAAAAAGGAAAATCAACAACACTCTTGCCGTAAAAATGCTCTCCATGGAAGTTGACAGGGGAGAAGCAGAAGCAATTGTTCTTGCACTCGAGCTGGGCATTTCACAGATATTGATTGACGATTATAAAGGCAGAAAGGTTTCACAAAAACAGGGACTGCTAACAATAGGTACTATAGGGGCATTGATAGAATCTAAAAAGAAAAATTATATCACTGGCGTTAAACCATACATGGACCTGTTAATAGAGAATGACATCAGGATAAGCAAAGAATTGTATAATAAGGCACTTGAACTTGCAGGTGAAATCTAAACCATAACACCCTGAACTAAATAGTACCTGAAACTCAACAAATAATAACCACGGAGACACATGGGTACGGAGAATCAAATTGTGACGGGTGACGGGTTTAGTGTATGATCACCCCATGTCATTACGAGGAACACTACGACGAAGTAATCCACAAACGAGATAATATTATTCACCAACCACCATTCACTACCTCCTCCGCGTTCCCCGCGCCTCCGCGTGAACCCCCGTTAAGCCCCATGCAAAAAAAAACCAAAAAATGAAACATTTTTTTGACAACCGCCCCATTTGATGTTACTTTATAACTAAAAGTTACTTTACATTACAAAGTAACTTTACACCATAAAGCGGGGAAGCCAATGAGCCGGGAAAACGAAGACCTTATAGAAAAATATTCCGAGGACATATCAACCATAAAGGGCCTGCTGCTGCAGGTGGACGAGACACCCATGGTGGAATCATGGGCCTTTTTCATATGGGGAGTCATGGTGCTGATCGGCACCGTGCTGCACTATTTCGCGGCAACAGCCTGGGGATTAACCCTTGCGACCATATTCACAGAGATATGGCTGCCCGCAATGCTGGTTGCCATACTGGTTGAGTCACTGGCATTGTTTAAGAAACTGGGGAAACGCCACATACCGGTTTTCTCCAGGACCACCGTCAACATGTACCTTGCCATCACCGGCATGTTCATGGTGTTCTGTCTTATAATCATCGGCATCATATCCAGGGGCAATCATTCACTGCTGCCACCGTTTTTACTGGCAACACTGAGCATATTCTTCCTTGTGTATGCCCAGAACACTTATTATAATTTCATGTATCCTTTCGGATACGCGCTCATCCTGGCAGGTATATTGGTGTATCTCTTTGAAATATCCCTGCTTCCCGGAATGATGATCACCGGCATACTCTACGGCACGGCATGCCTGGTCATTGGAATAATCGCGCATAGAAAAGAGCGGACTGCCCATGGAAAGGAATGACCTGTACACCCAGTTTGATAATATCTTCTTCGAGAAGACCAGGCTCTCCATGATGACCATACTCTACCGGGAAGGCCAGGTCACCTTTAACAGGTTCAAGGAGATCATGGGGGCAAGCGACGGAGCCATATATACCCATTTACAAAAACTGCAGGAAGCAGGGTACACCGTGCAAAAAAAGGAGATCGTTGGCAACTCCGCGCAAACGGTATATTCGCTGACATCACAGGGGAAGAAGATGTTTCAGAAGTACATGTCCTTTCTTGAAGAGGTGGTACTGAAAGGCAGGTAAGAATTAAAAGTTTCATGAAACCATAAGATAAAAAGTCCCCCTCGGGGGGATTTTGGGGGCTTAAAGGTACCTGCTCCATGAGCTCACTTAACGAACCCCCTCCCGGCCTCCCCCTTGAAAAGGGGGAGGGGAAAGGAAAAAGAAATAATAAAATAAACAAGGAGACAACTAATGACCAGATCAACACGCCTAACAATCACAACCATAATCGCATCACTCATGGTAGTGGCCCTGACAGCACCGGCATCTGCCATCTCGGCAAAGGAGATAATAAAACGTGCCGAAGAAGCCACCCGGGGCGACACCGCCATTGCTATATACGAGATCACCGTCAAGTCACGCAGGTGGACCCGCACCATGGAGATGAAATCATACGAGAACCGGCTTACCGAGAAATCAATGGCCGAGATTTACGCGCCTAAGAAGGACGCCGGCAACAAGTTCCTGCTGAAGGGTGACAACATGTGGCATTACGTTCCCAAGCTGCAGAAGACTATCAAGATCGCTCCTTCCATGATGCTGCAGTCCTGGATGGGGTCTGACTTTACCAACGATGACATCGTGAACATGTCCAGCATCGTTGATGATTACCATCACTCCTTACTTGGCACCGAAACAATGGACGGGCATGAATGCTACAGGGTACAGCTGAAACCGAAAGAGAACGCTGCGGTTGTATGGGGCAAGATCATCTACTACGCCCGAACGAAAGACTACCTTCCCGTCCGCCAGGAATTCTATAATGAACATGGGGTGATGAAGAAGGTGATGACCTGCAGCGATTTCCAGGTAATGGACGGCCGCACCATACCCACCCGTTACAAGATGAACACGGTGAGAAAGAAAGACCAGTACACCGTCATGGACATAAAAAAGATCCGCTTCAACGTGAGTATCCCGTCCTACATATTCACCATACAATACCTGAAGAGGAAGTGAGATGCAAAATTACAAAATCATTATAAAGCTTGCCTGGCGAAACATCTGGCGCAACAAGCGGCGAACCATCCTCACCCTGCTCACCATCGTTGTGGGGTGCGCAATGATAATACTGATGAACGCCTTCGCCAGGGGAGGACACGACCAGATGATCGAAGACGCGGTGGCACTGAACACCGGCCATATTCAGATACATGAAGAGGGGTTCTGGGACCGCCAGACCATCGATTATGCCTTTAAACCCACTGAAGAGCTTATCAGCACCATTGAAGGCCAGGAGGCGGTTGCCGGCTTTAGCAGGCGTGTTCACGCCGGTGTGCTGGTGGCACTGGAGGACGTGTCCAAAGGTGCCATGGTACAGGGGATTGAACCTGAACGGGAAAGGTCAGTTACCAACCTGCATGAGAAGATACTCCCCGGTGGACGATTCTTAAAAGAGAATGACAGCACCCACGTGGTGATGGGAGAGATACTGGCAAAAAACCTGAAGGTAGAAGTGGGAGACGAAATATCAATTATATCCCAGGGATTCGACGGCTCCATTGCCGCCGAGTATCTCACCATCGTGGGTATCTTTAAAAGCGGCAACCAGGAGTACGACCGCATCCTGATGCTGATACCCCTCTCTCAGGCCATGAAAACATTTTCCATGATGGGATACATAAACTCCCTCGTGATACGCCTTGATGACCCCGGCCAGATGGACGAGGTTATTCAGGCCTGCAGAAACGTCACTGAAGAATACCCCTACCCCATAGAGGTGATGGGATGGAAGACCCTCATGCCCGAACTGGTGCAGTTTATCGTAATGGACGACGTGGCAGCATGGATATTCGATTTCATTCTCTTCATGGTTGTGGCATTCGGCATACTCAACACAATACAGATGTCCGTGTTTGAACGCACCCGGGAATTCGGGGTGATGCTTTCAATCGGAACACAGCCGTCGCAGGTGGTGGCCATGGTTTTGACCGAAACGGTATTTATAACACTGGTGGGGATCATAATTGGTTCAATCATCGGTATCGGGGCATCAATATACCTGCATTTCAACCCCATCGACTACTCAGCCTACGCCGACGAGATTGCCGTGTGGGGGGTAAGCACAACAATATTTCCGGCAACGGTAACAGTGGCAAACGTGGCTGTGACCGGGTTGATCACCTTCGTCCTTGCCGTGTTGTTCTCCATTTTCCCGGCACGGCGTGCGGCCAAACTTGACCCTGTTGAAGCCATCAGGACACTGTAATGAGACAGGAAAAGAGGTATAACATATGAAAATATTTTTTATGATAGGATGGAGAAATCTCTGGAGAAACAAGCGGCGCTCCCTTGTGGTGATAACTGCTATATCCCTTGGGATTTTCTCAATGCTGCTTGCCATGGGCATCATGAACGGCATGAACAACCAGATGGTTGAGAATACCATAAAGACATCCCTGGGGCACGTGGCCATCCATTACGATGGATTCCATAACGACATGAAGCTGAAGTATTCCTTCAAACCGCAGCCGCAGATCATGAAGGCGGTGAAAGACAACGAATATATGAAACATTACACGAAGCGGGTCAAATTCGAGGCCATGATACGTTCCAGCGAAGCCTCGCAGGGTGTAATGATCATGGGGATTGATCCCGAAAACGAAAAAAAGGTATCAAGCATTTACGAGTACACGCTGCAAAAGGAAGGGAGCTCCTTCCTTGAAAGCCCCGACTCCGATGAAATACTCATCTCAACAACCATGGCCGACAAGCTTGACCTGCTGGTGGGCGACAGGCTGGTGGTAATGTTCCAAAACACTGAAAAGGAACTGGTTGGGAATGCCTTCACCGTGAAGGGTCTTTTTGAGACCCCCATCAGCAGTTTCGACAAGTACGTGGTGTACACGGGCATCAACACCCTGCAGAAGATGACGGGACTTGACAACAGGATATCCGAGATCAGCGTCATCACCAATAAAAAAGAACAGGTGGACAAGGCCGCCGCCCAGATGCGCAGTGAGCTTTCAGGAAACAACCTTGAAATACTCACCTGGAAGGACATGGCACCCAGCCTGGTTCGCTCTGTGGCCCTGTTTGATACCATGATGTACGTCTTCTTCGCCATCATTTTCATCACCGTTATCTTTTCAATTGCCAACACCCTCATCATGGCCATCATGGAGCGGTTTCACGAGATCGGCGTGATGAAATCCATCGGCACCAGGCCCTCATGGATCGGAGGCATGGTTATGTTCGAGGCGGTAAACCTGGGCCTTGTGGGCCTTGGGGCGGGGATGGCGGCGGCCATTCTTGTCATATCAATGCTTGGAGCCACCGGCATCGATTTCGGGTTTTACGCCGAGTCAATGCGCATGTGGGGCACAGGCACGGTTATATACCCGTCACTGAAGACCATGGATTTCGTGGTATCGGCACTGATCGTGTTCGCCAATACCATCATCGCCGCCGTATACCCGGCGATGAAGGCGGCACGAATAAAACCACTTGACGCGTTACATTACGTGTAAACATTACCGGAGGAACACAATGGCAATAATACAGACCAGCAAGTTATACAAGGATTACGCAACAAACGGGGTCACCGTGAAGGCATTGCGGGGCATCGATCTCACCATAGACAGGGGTGAATTCTCCGCACTGGCCGGTCCTTCCGGCTCGGGGAAGACCACTCTCTTGAATATCATCGGCGGCCTTGACCATCCAACCAACGGGCAGGTGACCGTGAACGATATACTGTTGAACGACCAGTCTGCCAAAGAACTGGCCCGCATCAGGCTTACCCGCATCGGGTTTATCTTCCAGGCCTACAACCTCATCCCCGTGCTCACCGCCCTTGAG
>CAZVRB010000142.1:0-6330 GCA_964629365.1 uncultured Leptospiraceae bacterium | reverse complement strand
GGCCATCTGGCGCTCGGGGCACAGCGTGCTGCTTTTTGACTGCAGGGACAGGGGTGAGAGTGACAGCGCACCAAGAACCCTCGGGTATAGTGAACAACTGGACGTTGATGCTGCTATCCGGTACGTGAATGACAGGATGCCTGAAGCCAGTATGGGAATGCTGGGGTTTTCTATGGGCGGGGCCCTTGCCATCATGGCCGCTGCCGCCAACGGGCATATCAGGGCGGTTGTGGCGGACTCACCCTATGCGTCGCTGTATGAGCTTGTAGGTGACAGGCTGAAATCCACCATGATTCCCTCAGTCCCGGTTATGCCACTGGTAAATCTTTTCAACAGGCTGCTGTATGGCTATAACCTGCATGACGTGAACCCTTCAAGGGATGTGAAAAAGATTTCACCCCGTCCCATACTCCTTATACATGGGGAACTGGATTCAGTAATACCGGTTTCAAGCGTGCAGCAGGTTTACAGGAATGCGGGTGATCCGAAGGAATTGTGGATCTCAGAACATGCAGATCACTGCGGAACCTACTTTCTTGACAGGCAGGCATACATGGAAAGGGTGTCAGGATTTTTTACCAGGCACCTTGTACCCGTATCCCCATCTTCATGATACCTGCACTTGCAATATAGTCTCTTATCGTAGTATACTTACCATACTCCCGTAGAGAAACGGGATCCTGGAATCACGTGGAAAGGAGATATGCAGTCATGCCTGTACATAACAGGGACATTGCAGAAATATTTAATCACATAGCAGACCTGCTGGAGTTGAAAGGGGACAACCAGTTTCGTATTCGTTCCTACCGTAATGCGGCACGCACGGTTGAGAGCATGTCACGGAACGTGGCTGACATGGTGGATGAGGGTGAGGATCTCAGCAGCCTGCAGGGTATTGGAAAGGACCTTGCGGGAAAGATAGAAAAGATCGTAAGAAGGGAAAAGATAGAACTCCTGGAAAAGCTGAAGAAGGAAGTTCCGGAGGAACTCACCGAGCTATTAAAAATAGGAGGACTGGGGCCAAAAAAACTCAAAAAAATATACGACGAACTGGGCATCAAGAATATGGATGAGCTCAAGGAAGCAATAGATGCACGGAAGATACGTGAGCTTGAAGGTTTCGGGAAAAAGACAGAAGAGACCATACAAAAAGAGATCACGCGACTTGGTGAAAGCGGGAACAGGTTCTCCATAGCAACCGCCGAGGAAATGGCAGCTTCCCTCATGGAATACCTGGGGGAGGGGAAGGGTGTGGAGAACCTTGAGATCGCAGGTAGTTTCAGGCGCAGAAAGGAGACGGTTGGTGATATTGATATCCTTGCTGTCTGCAAAAAAGACAATGACCTGATGGAACGCTTTACCGGGTACGAGGACGTGGAGCGGGTGGTGTCAAAGGGGGAAGCACGTTCTACCGTTATTCTCCGTTCCGGCCTGCAGGTTGATGTACGGGTCTTTGAAAAAAAGAGTTATGGTGCAGCCATGCATTACTTCACCGGCTCGAAGGAACACAACGTGGCGATGCGTAAGATGGCGCAGAAACAAGACCTGAAGATTAACGAGTACGGTGTGTTCAGCGGAGAAAAGATGATCGCCGGTAAAACCGAGGAAGAGATATATGACCATTTCAGCCTGGAATACATTGAACCCGAGTTAAGGGAAAACCGGGGAGAAATAGACGCAGCCGCCAGTGGAAAGCTACCGAAGCTGGTAGAACTGGATGATATTTGCGGTGACCTGCATACCCATACAGATGCCACCGACGGCAGGATGAGCCTTAAGGAGATGGCTGAGGGAGCCAGGAACATGGGATATGAATACATGGCGGTGACTGACCACTCAAAGCGGGTAACAGTGGCAGGGGGGATGGACGTAAAAGAAGTACGAAAACAGCTGGACAAGATCGACAGGCTGAACGAGGAGTATGATGAGTTCAGGCTGCTGAAGGGTATAGAGGTGGATATACTGGAAGACGGCAGCCTTGACCTTCCTGACGAGTTGCTGAAGGAGCTTGACCTGTGCGTGTGCGCCGTGCATTACAAGTTCAATCTCTCACGTGAAAAGCAGACAGAACGTATCATTCGTGCAATGGGAAACCGGTATTTTACCATACTGGCCCATCCAACCGGCAGGATGATCGGGGAACGCGACCCGTATGAACTTGACATGGAAAAGATACTCAATGCAGCAGGTGAGAATGAATGCTTTATTGAATTAAGTGCCCATCCCAAGCGGCTTGACCTGGTGGATTACCACTGCAAGCAGGCGAAGGAAATGGGGGTGAAGGTGGCCATTTCAACCGACTCCCATTCAACCGGCGGATTGGAAAACATGAAATACGGTATCGGGCAGGCCCGGCGGGGCTGGCTTGAAAAGGATGATGTGCTCAATACCATGTCCCTTGATGACCTTGTTAAGGTTGTGAAGAAAAAACGATAAACTGGAAATAACTTGAAAAATCAGGGGTGTTGATACAGCATGTGAAGGTGCTTGATCATTAATGATAACATGTTGCACTTGCTGGAGCCTCCATTATGTTTGATACACCGTCACTTGATATACTGAAAAAAGCCATACATACCATGGAAGAGGGCTTTGGCAATCTCCCGGAATTTGAAAGTCCCGTTGACATGAGGGCCGTTGCCGGTGTTATTGAAGAAGTGGCTGAAAGGATGCATGATAACTATCCCTACTTCCATCCACTGTATGCCGGGCAGATGCTGAAACCACCCCACCCTGTGGCGCGAATTGCCTATATGCTTGCCATGTATATGAATCCCAACAACCACGCACTTGACGGGGGACCTGCCAGCTCCCGCATGGAGAAGGAAGCGGTGGGTGCAATCGCCACCATGCTGGGATGGGATACCCATCTTGGCCATCTCACCTCCGGTGGTACTATGGCCAACCTTGAGGCATTGTGGGTGGCCGGGCAGCTTCATCCCGGGAAGAAAGTGCTGGCTTCAGAGATGGCTCATTATACCCACCAGCGGATAACCGGTGTGTTGAAGATACCTTATAAAAGTGTTCCCTGTACACCTGATGGAAGGATGAACATGGGTAGTCTAGAGAACATACTACAGAGGGGTGAAACCGGTACAGTGGTGGCCACCCTTGGTACAACCGGTACAGGGTCGCTTGATCCCCTTGATGAAATAATATCCCTTTGCGGAAAATACAACTGCAGGGTGCATGTGGATGCAGCATATGGCGGGTATTTTATCATGGCATCTAACCTCTATGAACGGGAGCGAAGCATATTCCACCAGGTGATGATGGCTGATTCCCTGGTAATTGACCCCCACAAGCACGGCCTGCAGCCCTATGGATGCGGATGCGTCCTGTTCCGTGATCCGGCCGTGGGAAGGCTCTATGCCCATGATTCACCTTATACATATTTCACTTCGGATGAGCTCCACCTTGGAGAAATAAGCCTGGAATGCTCACGTGCGGGGGCATCGGCGGTTGCATTATGGGCCACCCAGAAGCTGCTGCCCATGAAGCCGGGTGGTGAGTTTGCCGGCATGCTGGAGAATTGCAGAAATGCCGCCCTGCGTCTTCATGAGAAGATGAAAGCGGATGAGCGGTTCATTGTACTGATGCCGCCGCAGCTTGACATACTGGTATGGGGTGCCAGGGGTGATTCCATTACCGGTATATCACGACGTTCGCAGGATATATTCAACCTGGCCGCGGAAAAGAACCTGCACCTTGCCCTCTTTGCCTATCCCACCGGGCTGCTTGACGGGGACTGGAAGGACATCGAGAAAGATGCTGATACCGTCACACTGGTGCGAATGTGCCTGATGAAACCCGAACATGATGACTACCTTGATGTACTATGGGACATCATAATACAATGTATTGATGAAACCGGGTAATCCCGGTGGGGAAGAGAATAATGAAAAAAGTACTGATTATCACAAGCCTTTGTATGCTGGTATTTTTCAGCTGGTCAATGACCCATGCTGAAAAGGGTGGAGATGAAATACTTGAAAAGATTGCTGCCTTCAGGCAGGCCCTCTCCCAACAGGATATAAATAAAATTCGCAGTGGGAATATTGTGAATAAACAGGAACTTGCTGAAACGATCCTGGAATTCGGGAAGAAAAACGAAAGTCAAATTATTGCATACCAGGAAAAGCTGGTTGGCAGAATGGAAAAGAAGGCGATGCCCACAGAAGAGGCCTATAACCGTGTGTGCATTGCAGATGCTGCCGGTAATGAAGGGTTTGAGAAAATGGTGACACTATACAGTATTCTTAACCCGGATCCCACCACCCTTGCCCTTTTTTACGCCGGTACACTGCTTCCGCCGGTATTACACAATCGCCAGATGCAAATGGATGAGATCACAGGATGGTTGTCATTTTTCAGTTTTGCCGCCCCGGCCTGGTTTATATCAGAAAAGAATGATGACACAATGATACTGCACGGGTTTTATGGGAACAGGGATGTTCTCACCTTCAAGTTTACCAGGGCTGAAATGGTGTGGGTGCCTGCCATGATGTACTGGTGGCAGAAAAAATAGATACAGGAGTTTGACATGAGAAAGGTACATGGTGTGGTAAGCCTTACAGTATTGATGATCCCCTTTGCAGCGGGATTGTATGCCGTGATCACCGCTTCCCTTAATGCGGGTTTGTTGTATGTCGCGTTGCTGCTTGTGCTGCCGATGATTATAGTGTATTCATTTTGTGCAAAGTGCAGCTGCAAGAGTGATGGTTGCGGACATGTGCTGCCGGGAAAGATAGCCGCCTTAATGCCTGATAGAAGGGGAAAAAAGTATAGCGGCCTTGACATGGCAGGGGTAATTATTCCTTTTCTTGTTCTCGTTATTTTTCCACAGCCATGGTTATATGGGAATACCCTGCTCCCCATTATTTTCTGGGTAGTTCTTGCCGTCTCCCTGGCATATATACGGCTGTATGTATGCATTGGATGTGAAAACACCGAGTGCCCCTTTTGCAAAGATATTGCTGAAGGAGGACAATAGCCCGGTGAAACCTGCCATTGCCATGTTGAAATCATTTACCCCCTGTGCACACAGGGGAGCATCGGGACAGCTTCCGGGAAACACTATTGAAGCATTTCAAAGGGCTGTTGATATCGACCCTGCTACCCTTCTTGAGATGGACGTGTGGCCCACGAAGGACGGGCACGTAGTGGTCTTTCATGATGATGACCTTGCCTTAAGCACAAATGGTGAAGGCCCGCCTACTGAATATACCCTTGAAGAGATTCGTTCACTGGACGCGGGATACTGGTTTACCACTGATAAAGGAAAGTCTTTCCCTTTAAGGGGGAAGGGGTATCGTATAGCAACCCTCAGGGAAGTGCTTGAGGGTTTTCCCGGGGTATTATTATCTATTGATATTAAATATAACAGAATTGATTTTGCCGCAGATGTGATGAACCTGCTGGAAATGTATGACGCCCAATCACGTGTGTTTATGGGATCCTTCTTCCCGGTGATAATGGGTTTTATTAGAAAACAATACCCGGATGTGGCCCTGAGTTATGACAGAAAGGAATTGATACGCTTTCTAGTGTATCACAAGCTGCACCTGGTATTTTTCTACAAAAAGAAGAGTGACGTGATGATGATACCCGAGTTTTCCCGTTCGGGATTTTCTGAAGACCTGGGACGGTTCTTCTCAATTTCACAGGGTCTGCGTGTTATCACCAAACGTTTCATCCGGGATGCCCATCGAAAAGGTATACCGGTTATCGCGTGGACCATAAACAGGCCGGAGAATATGCGAAGGCTTATAGAATGGGGGATTGACGGTATCGTTACTGATTACCCTGAATTACTCCATGAGGTGGTGCAATATAAAATTGATGCAGCAGGCCATGATGCAGAATAAAAAAAGGCTGGCTGATGAATTTATTCAGGTAGAATTCTTTTTGCCACCTTGTCCATAACCGTATTGAAAAAGTCATCTGCTTCCACGATTCCCTTTTCCAGGTGGGTACGGGCAGAATCCTCGGCGTTTTTCATTTTATCCAGGTCTTCCTGCATTCGTTTTTGCTGCCGGGTGAGATCATCAAGGTGCTGGTGAATCTCGTCTTCAGCATCCATGCCTTGCGCTTTTTTTCGGTATTCATCTATTTTCTTGTTATATTCTTCCAGCTTGCCTTCTATTTCCTTTTCAAAATTTTCATTGCCTGAAGCCATTTTTCTCCTCCATTATATATGTTATAATTGCACTTTATTTTATCAAACATTCCCTGGAGTGTCAAACTCTGAATGAATGACTTTTATTTAAATGATAGTTACTACTCAGCTATTATCAGAATATAGATGATTTTCTATAAAATGAACAGATA
>CAZVRB010000141.1:0-6345 GCA_964629365.1 uncultured Leptospiraceae bacterium | reverse complement strand
CACATTGTAATTCTCAAATATAACATTCCTTGCAAGATCACGTCTGAGCAGGGCCACGTTGTAGTTTACCAGGCTTTGCAGTTCCTGTTGCCGGGCCTTTATGTAATCATCAAGTGCCAGTTTCAGCTGTACGGCACTGTATCGTCCCCTCCTGAACTTGGACAGCACCTGGCGGTAATACCGCCGGGAATATTCTTTGGATTCTTTCGTGTTATTATAAACTTTATATAAGACCGCACATTCTTTTACAGCCGAATCAACCTGGTCCCTGACTTCTTTTTCCAGCTGCTTCATGTTAACCTTTTCGGTTACGTACTGCATCCTGGAATCGCCCAGTGCCGCATCCGCTTCTGTATTACCCAGCGGATATGTTGCCTCTAACCCCACCGACCATTGCCGATTTACCTGGTCAACAGACCCGGCATACGACTCCTGGCTGTAATCAACGGTTCCGGCACTCATGTTCATTTTCACCGAGGGTAATGTATCATGGGTTGCCATTCTCATTCCAAGTTCGGCGTTATGCATTGCCAGTCTCTGGTTCTTCAGGTCGACCCTCTTTGAAAAAGCGTCCTTGATTGCCTGCTCATAGGTGATATCAGGTGAAGTTGTTGTCAGTTTTGTCAGGATCTCAAATTCAGTATCCGGTTCCATGTTCAGAACCCGTAACACTGCAAGCCTGGCGTCATACAACTGCTTATCAGTTTGATCAAAGGCATTCTGCAATTGTAACACTTTTGAATTCCAGTCAAGAACCTCCTCTCTTTCCGAAAGGCCCAGTGACAGCTTACTTCTTACCAGGTTTCGTATTTCCTTTGTGCTGTTGAGGTTCAGCCGTGCCGTTTCAAGGCTCTCTTCGGCAATTGCAACATTCCAGTAACCCACCAGGGCCTCCACCACGAGGTTTGAGAGCTGGTACTTAATGGCTTCTTTCTTCATCCTGGTTGAGTTGCTGAGAAGCTGTTCATTCAACCTGGTGTTGATACCAAATGTGTTCTTCAACAGTTCCTGGCTCAATGTTGCCTGCACGGTTGTCTGGTAGCCTTCCCCGCCAAGGTTTATGGGTCCCGTCGGCATTGGGATAACAGCTCCCTGTACGTCCTGGTACAGCGAGTTGACGCTAACCTGCATACTGGTACCGGTACTAAAGTATTTTCCAATACCCACGGTATAGTCTTGCTGTTTGATCTCTTTTCCCTGGAAAGTGTTTGCCGGGTTATCCGGTGACTTGTTGATATCTGAATATTTTGCCGACCCCGACAAAGAAGGATCATATATACCCCTGTACTTCTTCAGATCGGTTCCTGCCCTCTGGTATTCAAGCAGTGCTTTTTTTACGTCAAGATTCTGCCTGAGAATATAATCAAGCACACTGTGTAATGTCAGTTTTAATTTTTCTTCTTCCCCGGAATCCTTATCAATTGTCTCATTCTTTTCAATGACAAGGTCATCCTGGGCATATACAGTACTATACATTGTGACTGAAATAATACACACAAAGCATATATAGAGTATACCTTTGTAACGGGATAATGACATACTTCCTCCAGAAATCGTAACCGGCATAGGGATAGTTGAATGTGTTATCAAGTATTTGCAGAACCACTAATATGCTGACATGGTATATTTTTCAATATAAAAAAGAATTTCTAGTGTAGAGATTGCTTCTTGTTTATCTCGAGTATTAAATTGATTATCTGGGATATGTTCTTCACCTTGTCTGCCGCGCCCCGCTTTATCGCTTCCCTGGGCATGCCAAATACCGTAGAGGATGCCTCATCCTGCGCCACGGTAACGGCTCCGGCTTCTTTCATTTCCATAAGCCCCTCGGCGCCATCTGATCCCATACCGGTAAGGATAATCCCCATCGCATTACTTCCTGATACCTGCGCCGTCGATCTGAAGAGTACATCCACCGATGGCCGGTGACGGTTGACAGGGAGACCATCGTTAATCTCGATCCAGTAGCCATTCCCATCTCGCTTTAATATCATGTGCCGGTTTCCCGGCGCGATAAGTGCCATCCCTTTATATAACCTGTCTCCTTGAGCAGCTTCTTTCACGAAAATCTGTGACATTCCGTTTACCCTGTTGGCAAAGGCCTCGGTAAATTTTTCAGGCATATGCTGCACCACGACAATTCCCGGCACATCTTCGTTAAGATTGCTGAGTATCTCAGCTATTGCCTCGGTTCCACCTGTAGAGGCACCTATAGCCACTATTAATTCGCTACGCGTTTTCGCCAGTGTCGTGGTCTTCTTCGGTATAATTATATCGGCGGTATACTTCTCAACGAACTCCCGTTCTTCAATGGCTGCTTTTCTTCCTTTTTCAACCTTCGTGGCAATCTTTGAATTGCTGGCAGCAAACACCTTCTCCCGGAGCTCCCTTGTAAACGAATCCCAGGCATCATCATCGTCGGCGCGGGGTTTCAATATAAAATCAACAGCACCATACTGCAGGGCCTTAATTGTCTGCTCTGCTCCCTTGTCGGTAAAACCGCTTACCATTATTACCGGCAGGGGCTGGGCGATCATTATTTTCTTTAAAAATGTCAAACCGTCCATTCTGGGCATCTCAATATCGAGGGTCAAAACATCCGGGGCCAGTTTTTTTATTTTATTGGCCGCGATATAGGGATCGAGGGCGGTCCCCACAACCTCGATATTCTTCGCGCCGGATAATGCCTCTGTCAGCATTTTCCGCATTACCGCTGAATCGTCAACGATGAGTACTTTTATTTTATTCATCCCTTATTAAAACTCCTGCTGACATACTCAAATTCTTCCTTCTTGACTTTTTCCATTATCTTTTTATTAGTTGTTCTGCGGCAATAGACTTTTCCTGACAGCACGTCTAAGAGCAATTTTCTTGTATATTTACCACCAACGTCACTTTGTATAATCGGAATATCTTCCATTTCAAGCATTATTCTTGCAAGCCGAATATTATCCATCGGGATGGTATTGGTTCTTTTTTCATATTCCAGTACTGAACCACCACCAAATATTTTAGCCACTATATCTTTTCTATGGGCGCCTTTTTTTACCATTTCATCAATCAATGTATTGATGGCTGTTATCCCGTACTTGGCAGACCGGTCTTCAAAAATATCCACACTTGATATCCTACCCGGCAGCATGAAATGATTCAACCCGGAAATCTTGTTTACTGGATCATGCAGTGTCACAGATATACATGAACCAAGCAGTGTACCAATAAATTCATTGGTATTGGACACAAAGAATTCACCTGCCTGTATAATTTTCAATGGCTTCCCATACTTCCACGCATTACGTATATACATCAGTGTTCAAACCTTTTTCCTGTAAATTGAATTTCCCTGGAAGGTAAACCTGTTGTTCTCATCCGTTAAACTTTCAGAATGACCAAGAAAAAGGTACCCATCATCTTTTAAATACTGATGAAATTTGCCGAAAAGCCTTTTCTGTGTATCCTTGTCAAAATAGATTATCACATTTCTACAGAATATAATATCAAACTGGTTTTTCATTGGATAATGCTCACTGAGCAGATTTAAGCGCCGAAAATAAATATATTTTTTTACATGCTCCTTAACCCTGTAAAAACCCACGTTCACGTCACTTCCCTTCAGAAAATACCGCCTTAGCATATCAACGTTCAGCATTTCCAGTATTTCCTGCTTGTATCTTCCATCCAGTGCTAATTCCAGGACATGGGTATCAATATCGGTGGCAAGTATTTTTATGTCAGGCATTTGCATATCTTTAAAAAATTCAAGCAGGGTAATCGCGATAGTATATGGCTCTTCCCCGGTAGAACAACCGGCACTCCAGATACGCAAAGTCTTCTTTTTCGTTCTAACATATTCAGGCAGAACAACCTGGTGCATAAAGTCAAAATGACGGGCTTCTCTGAAAAATTCTGTCTTATTGGTGGTGATGCAGTTTATTAAATTGATAATTTCCTGTGAATAATTATCCTGTAGAAATGAATAATAATCTTCATAGCTGTAAATGTGCAATTCCCTCAGCCGGCGCAGCAGGCGGGATTGAACCAGGGCTTTTTTCATATCAGAAAGCTTAATACCTGCTTCACGATATATGATTTCCCTGAAGAGATTGAACTGATTTTCATCAAGTTCGACAATACCACTTGATACGCTATTAGCCATGTTACCTCATTGGAACATTACAATTTTTCCAAAACTTCCCTTCTCGCGAATGGTCCTGTCTATATATTCCTTTTCCATGATAACAAATTCAGATGTATCCTCATTTTTAGCCAGGAGTCTTCTGTAAACTTTACCCGTTTTGGGATAAAAGAAAAGTTTTCTTCTTCTATCACCACCAAGGTCTTCTTTCTCAATGGGAATATGTTCCATTGTAAAGTAGTCATTTAGAAAGGTAATATTTCCTTTAATAACACTATCAAGACGGTTATTAGCAGAAAGGTATGCCGCCCCGAAAAGTTTAGCCTGCAGATTCTTTCTGTCTCCACCCAGCTTCACAATCATCGCAACCAGGTGTTCCATGGAATTTATACCATGGGCCGCTATTTCATCTTTGTATATCTCGTGTGTTCCCGGTGATCCCGGCAGAATAAAATGTCCCATGGCCCCGATATTTCTTCTCCATTCATGAAGGCACACGACCACGCATGACCCGGTGACTGTAGCAAGGATACAATCACATTCATCAGCGTAGAAATCTCCCGGTGACAGAACATACATGTCCTTCCCAGAGCTCTTGTCTTTACTTTTCAGCATCTACTTTGACGTTTCATCTTTATTTAAATGTGTCAGTTCTTCATCAGTAAGAATACGATCAACATCCAGTATAATAACCAGGCGTTCATCGGTTTCCTGGCCGATTGCCTTAATATAGTCTGTTTCAATTTTTGTGGTGAAATGGGGTGTATCCTGAATTTTCTGAACAGGAATACTGACAACATCGGAAACCGAATCAACGATCATACCGATCAGTCTTCCATGAACCTCTACAATTATAATTACCGTGAAATTATCATATTCCTTTTCAGCCATTTCAAATTTAAGGCGCATATCAACAACTGGTACAACTGAACCTCTCAGGTTGATTACCCCTTTCATAAAACTGAGGGAATTGGGTACATTGGTAATGGTTGTCATTCCAATAATTTCCTGTACCCGTAAGACTTCTACACCGTATGTTTCGTCACCAATTAAAAATGTGACAAACTGTTCTACATCCAGTTCTATCTCATTTTCCATATTTCGTGTTTTCATTTCACTCATTGGCAACCCCTTATCGTATTAACTTGTTCACAACCTGTAAGAGCTGGTCAGGCTTAAAGGGTTTCACCATCCACCCTGATGCCCCCGCTTCTTTTCCTTCTTTAATTTTATTTTCTTCCGCTTCAGTTGTTAATACCACGATGGGAGTAAACTTGTCCTCCTTTCTGAACTCCTTGATGAATGTGATTCCGTCCATCACCGGCATATTCACATCGACGATACAAAGGGCAATATCGTTATCACCGCTTTTTAATTCTTTAATTTTTTCAAGTGCGTCCGCGCCGTTCTCAGCCTGTTGTATACCGTGTCCCAGGCTTTTAACCGAATATTCAACGCTGGTTCTGATCGTTGGAGAATCGTCAATTATTACTATGTATTTCATAATTCCTCCTGAAGTGGGTATTATCGAATTAGTCCGCATATCCTGAACTGATTCTTTACAGCATCGTTTATTCCCTTGAACTTCAGGGATATTTGTGTTTTTCTTGATTCACGCAATGCCGCGGCCACTACCTGCACTACAGAAAGATCCAGCCGCGCTACTTCTGAAAAATCAAGAACTATTGCATCATCATGCTTTAATGATTCGCCAAGCATTGAATGAAACTCCTGGATGTTTTTTACACCTACGTCACCGTCAACATCTATTATAAACATAGCATTACTCCTGGAAAAGAATAACATTTTCTTCAGTTTTTTCTTCAAACTCGTTTAAAAGTGATATTATCATCATGGTTCTATAATTCCCCTGTTCAATGTTGTTCTTGTAAAATTCTTTAAGCGCAGCGATCCTTTGGGCAAATTCCATGATATTGTCATATTGGCTTACCTCCGAGGAAAGAATACCCTCCACCTCGTTGTTCAGTGTAACAAAATTGTTTCTTGCCTTCTCAAGTCCACCAAGCTTTGCCTCCTCTGTGTCGATAAAGGATTTGATGTTATCCACATTATGTTCTACCTGTTGAGAAATGTCCATATAGTATTTCTGTGACTCGTACAGCTTCACCGAGACCTTTCTCATGGATTCCACACAACCATTTAATGTTTTCTCCTGCTCAGAAAAACCAGCGCTGTAGGCATCGATAGCT
>CAZVRB010000140.1:0-6393 GCA_964629365.1 uncultured Leptospiraceae bacterium | reverse complement strand
AAAAGGAGTAATTATGGCGGCACGAGTATTGGGATATGGTGATGGAGAACGCATCATCGAGGCGGGGAAAATCGAACAGAGGATGTATATAATCCTGGACGGGATGGTTGAGATATCACTTCCCGACGGGAAGGGTAAGCTGGTGGTGGCCACCATGAAGAAAGGCGATTTCTTCGGGGAGATATCGTTGTTTAACAATTCACCCCGAAGCGCGAATGCCCTGGCAATCGGTGACGTGAAGCTTGCCTACATCGACAACCTGCAGCAGCTGAAAGGATTCCTGGTGAAAAATCCGGGATTTGCCGCCAAGATGGTGCATATACTGGCCCAGCGGCTTTCGAAAACCGACGAGATACTTATGGGCAAGGTATCCGAGATCAACCGGTTAAAACTGACTGTGTAACTGGTTTTATGATATGAAATATCTTTTTGGCCCGGTACAGTCACGGCGTCTTGGTTTATCTCTTGGTATCGATCTTGTGCCGTATAAAACATGCACACTGGATTGCGTGTACTGTGAATGCGGTGAAA
Source organism: uncultured Leptospiraceae bacterium (assembly GCA_964629365.1). Taxonomy (GTDB): domain Bacteria; phylum Spirochaetota; class UBA4802; order UBA4802; family UB4802; genus M55B154. The sequence continues at coordinate 5,862 of CAZVRB010000140.1, read as the reverse complement.
CCACCTGCCTCACCTCAGAGATTAAGGAATATGTGCCAACCGGTGAAGTGAAAGACGAACTGAAAGAATTTTTGGCAGGCAGCCCTGAGCTTGACGTGCTCACATTTTCAGGGTCGGGGGAGCCCACGCTGCACAGCGGTATCGGCACGGTTATAGATTTTCTCAAAGACAATTATCCCGCCTACAGGGTGGCAGTGCTTACCAATGGGACCCTTTTCTGGGATGAAGAGGTGCGAAAGAGAGTTTTGCGTGCCGATGTGATTATTCCCTCCCTTGACGCGGCGGTATCAGAAACCTTCAACCGCATAGGCAGGCCGGTGACCCCTGTAACAATGGAAAAAACCATCGACGGGCTTACAAGCCTCAGAAGTGAATACAGCGGCCTTCTTGTGCTTGAAATATTCATCATACCCGAAGTGAATACCCCGGAAGAAGAACTATTGCGTCTCAGGGAAGCCGTGCTGCGGATCGATCCCGATGTTATCCAGTTAAACAGGCTGGACCGGCCCGGCACAGAAGAGTGGGTAGACCTCGCCGATGACAGGGTGATGAATATGGTTGCTGACTTTTTAAAGCCGATGCGGGTGCAGACTGTTGGAAAACCCGTATACCAGGTGCGAAATTCACCCGACAATGAAAAACTTGAAGAATCGGTACGGGCCGTGTTGTCCCGCAGGCCCTCAACCATGGAAGACCTGTCATCCGCTCTTGGTATACGAAGAAGCCAGTTGAGCAAGATTTTGCACCTTCTCAGGGAAAAGGGACTGGTTGAAGAATACAAGATGGAGCGGGGCTGGTTTTACCGGATTAAACAGGATGAGAACTCCTGATCAATGTATACCGGCAACCCTGGTGGCGATGGCTTTGCCGGCTTCTTGAATATTCTCTTTCCCGTCTATGGTTTGTGACACATACACAACGATTTTTGATGTAGAGATTTCCACCAGCCGTGCCGAAACCCGCACGTGCTCACCCATGGGTATAATTGAACCAAGCAAGAGGTACCGGGGCGGTTTCTTCGCCCCCGGGGGCAGTTTTGACAGCATGATAACTTTTCCTTTTCCCCGCATCCGGGAAAGACGTGTTCGCAGGTCATCTTCCAGGGCGTCAGCCAGGTTGCTGCCAGACCCTGATGACTGGAATTTCCCGATGGCAATATCATACTGTACATGGACAGGGAGAGCGTTTCCGGAAGGAGGTGCTTTATCATCAGCCGGCATAAGAGCAGATGGCTCTTCCAGGACATCGGTCTTGAGTTCATGCTGAATATACTTAACCGTATAATAGGTACCGGTTGTTATGGCCCCTGTTGTAACCAGTAGTGCCGTTGTTGCCACCATGGCACTTTTTGCCACGGACAGGGGTATGCCAAAACGCCTGGCAAGATAAAATATCTTGAGAACAACGGCAAAGAAGAGGCCGTACTTCCCCTTGTTTTTCATTATCATCGCCAGGGTTTTTTGCCGCGCGGAAAACATGCGCTGCCTGCCGCTTTCAGAAACCGGGTGATTCAGCCTGTACCTGTTGAGTATTTTCTGTAGTAACGTGACCGGTTTCATAGAAGGTCTTCCAGGTTATGAATACCTTTTTCCCTGAGATACGAAATCAGTCGGCCTGCAGTGGTTTCATACCTGTAGCGAACCTGCCGGCGGGTATACCCCAGGGCCTCAGCCGCCTGCTTGTGAGAATAATTGTATATGGAAATCAGTTCGAACAGAATTCTCTCCTTCTCGTCGCTGAAGTTACCCATGTCATTGAGGGCTTCTTCGATAATAATACGGGTGTCCCTGAATCCATTCACGAATGCCAGGTTCATGTCTTCGAACACGTCATCCATGCAGATATCACCCCGATACTTTTTTCGATAATGCTCATATACCACGTACCTCAGTGTTCCCAGCAGCCATTTGCGGGGATTCTCTACCTCGTCGAACTTATCATGAAAACGGGTAAATATCTCCTGGCAAATGTCCTCCACGTCATCGGTGTTGGACACCTTCATGTGAACCACGTTGTACACCAGCGGATAGAAATCACTGAAAACCTCGGTGAACTTTCGTGTTTTTTTGTCAGGCAGCAGCATATGGCTGTTTTAATGTCCTGTAGTAGTATAGTGCAGAATACCAGGTAAATGTGACAAAATTATTCTCCCCATTTGGCCTCGTTAAAATGCGATGAGTTGAATTTCCCTTCTTCAAGATCCTTGTCAACGATGGTCTCATCAACCACGTCAGAACATGCTGACAGAATAACGAAGGCAACCATCCAGAGCAGTGTAATTTTCTTTATCATAACAGTATCCCCTGATCGTATTGTACACCCGTGATTATACAGGCGATTTTCAAAACAGCATGGTAAGCCCCCCGTGCAATGCTGCCAGTTGTGCGGTATCACCTGATTCAAAGAACAGCATGTATGCGGGGGTAATGGCAAGATACCACCTGTATCCAAGCATTATTTCAATGCCGGCCCTGGCGGTTATCATGGGATTAAAATAAAACCCTTCGCTATACCTGTATTTTTCATACGTACGAACTTCAATAGTATCATGGCGGACGTGGGAAACAAGATAGCCAAAACCCGCACCGGGTATGACACGGGTAGTGGGTGACAGCGCAACGGGCCGGCCGGCAAGAAATGAAACCGGGATCATGTAGAAGTGGTCAATTGAACGGATGGAAGGTTTCAGTTTGTAAAATCCCACTGAGGCGATCAGGGGATACCTGTTAAAAAGAAGATCATTGAATGTAATATCCAGGGTGCTTCCCATACCCGAGTCTGTACCATCTGAAAGTATACCCAGTGGGTACAAGAAAGATCCCTGCAGGGTTGCATTTATCCAGCCGGTTACCCCCGTATAGCCATTATAGTATAACCGTGACCTGTCCACCATTCGCATGAGGTTGTGCTCGAAGTCTGCCGGGCTGCTGCTTTTTCTGCTCAGCGAAAGATCAATGGTACCCTTTTCTGTATCGATAAATCGCAGGTCAATTCTCAACTTTCCCAGCCGGGTAACCGATCCCGTGACAACTTTTTGAACAGAAAGAATTTTGCCAATTTCAGCCATGCCCCGCGGATCGGTACGCCCGGTAATGCTCTCCGGGTGCTTTTGCAGTATTGTATCAACGTGATTTCTTTCTAAAAGTATAAAGGTGCCGGACTCGAAAAGCTTATGTGAAAGAATATCCTTGACTGCCATTGCCAGGGCTTCACTGCAATTGTTTGCCTGTATGTGCATAACGGCTATGGTTATTTTCTCGTTTTGTCTGCCCTGTGCCGCTTCTGCCATGAGAGGGGGCACCATGTACATGGTGTTGAGCAGTATCAATTGTATGTATAGTAACCGCATAGAGCTGATCAGTATTTTATTATGAAATGGGTACTTACATTCTTCGAACGGGTTTCCCGTCCGCCAAAATCAGTGGTGCGTGATGTTTTTGACTTGTAAGAAAGATTGTCGCCGTAATTGTCCCTTCCTGCATTGCCATAAACAAGTGTGTATTCATGATTGTGTTTTTTTATCTCGTCTTCCTGGTATGTGCCGATGCCTTCATCACCGGGAAGCAGCCTGTTGGCTTTTCCCGTTCGATCATACCAGACCCTTTCTTTGAAATCAGGGTCAGCATACATGTCGTCCCTGGTTTTGTCGGCTACCCTGTTCGACCCCCGAATAAACACACCCCGCAAATCGGGAATGTTGAAGGTGTGTACGCCGTCACCTTCGCCAAAATGTAATGATATAACCGAAAAAAGCCTTGAGTACTGCTCCCTGCTTACCTCCCGGCCGTCACATATCAACCAGCCTTCGGGCACCTTGTCACTTGTTCCCCCAAAAGGCATGATTATGCCCGCTGGTGCCAGGGTAACCTGTTCAGCAAGCTGGTTGATGCGGTCTTCCAGCAGCCTGAAGTTCTCATTCACCTGGCTTGCCGAGATGACGCTTCCCGGTCTGAATATATGGGGTATGCTGACAGGTGATGTATATGCCATTATTACACTTGAGAAAAGTACTGCGGTAATCCACGAGGGTATTATTTTTTTCAGCATAACTCGGTTTCCTGATTGTGATACACAACTGATTTTTTTGTCTGGTTTGCTGCTTGAGATGACTTTAGAAAATATGCAATGAGTCTAAAATGTAATGTTTCTCTATGTAGTATCAGACCATTATGGGGTATTATGTTTATTTTTTCAAGTAATATCAGACTATTGTATTGTTTTTTCTGAAAAAAAGTGCAAAATATTACTTAATTCTCATAAAAATAGTTTTCGATAGCTAATACACTTGACGTAATAATAAAATGCTTGAAATAAGTCTTAGTTAAAAGATACATTACAGAAAAAGAACCACAAACAGGATTAATTACATGGCTCGGAAAAAGGCAGAGAAAGAAGAAATGCGAAGGATGCAGATTGTGCAATCTGCATATGAGGTTATCGCATTAAAAGGGTATAATAATTTTACAGTTGAAGATATTGCAAACAATGCCGGCCTTTCAAAAGGGGGTGTGCTGCATTATTTTAAAACAAAAGAAGATATTCTCATACATCTGCTTGAGCAGATATACATAATAATAAAAGAGAATATAAACCGTCGTGCGGACAAGTACAAAACGCCGGAGAGAAAACTTCGTGCCATAGTTATTGCCTTTATTGTTACCGCCAAACGCCATCCTGCATTTTACACGGTGCTTGTTGATTTCTGGGCGCAGGTGCCAATCAATAACAGGGTGAAAGCCATAAACAGCCGTATATATGAGCAGCTTTGTAATGAGATTCGAAAGGTTATTGATATGGGAATTGAGCAGGAAGTGTTCAAGAAGGTTAATTCTGTGAATGCTTCTTATGCCATTGCAGCCATGGTTATGAACGTGGCCATACAGTGGACCTTTAATCCGGAAATGTATAATATTGATCATCTTGCCAGAACCAGCATGAAAATGATAATGGCCTATATTACAGCGGAATAATCAGCCGTGCGGTTGTTTTGTGCTCTTCGTCAGTATATACCGTAAAATTTGTATGTGGTATGTCAATGCTTTTCAGCAATACCACCACCATTGAAAGCCCCAGTCCCATACCCTCGGCGATTGGATCTGGATTTTCCATATAAAATTCGGCGATGCTGTCATAATGTGAAGATCTTTCTATCCTTTCATGTATACGCTTGAGTTCTTTCTCAGGAAGAGGCAGGTTGTTGATTACATCTACGATCAGTTTTCGTCCCTGTGTTTTTAAATATACCCGTGTTGAAAGCCGGTATTTCTTTGATTTTACCCCGTACTTCAGAAGTGCTTCCTCGTTGAGTATCTTGCGCACCCGGGTAACCACCTCCATGGGGTCATCGGGATTCTCGATCTCACCTTCTTTTATCAGGATAAACTTGGCGTTGGCCTTTATGGCGTTGGCAATGAGTTCTTTTATACTTGAGTAAATGGGGGTGAGATGATCTTGTTTCTTGTATTTTTCAAGAATCTTCGCCAGGGCAAACTGAATATTCTTCTCTGTTTCTTCAAGAATGGAATAACTGATAAACACCAGGTCTTGCCCGGTGTTAATAGCTGCTATTATCTCGTTCTTAATTTCCGGTGTCTTTATCGTACTTTCCATTAATATACATGTCGGTAAGAATAGTATTGATTTGCAGAAATTATTCTACAAAACAGCAGGTATATATGCAAGAACAAATTAAATAAATGAACCCATTACAGGTTTAAAGGATTACCGCAAAGTCGCTAAGATCGCAAAGTTCGCAAAGGGGTAATAATTTATTTTTTTTGGGTCTTTCCGGATGCTTGGGAATTGAAAATAATTTTTTATAACCCCAGTTCACTTCTCCCGGCTCACTATTCACTAATCATC
>CAZVRB010000139.1:0-6690 GCA_964629365.1 uncultured Leptospiraceae bacterium | reverse complement strand
ACTACCGACAGAAAGATAAAATTTTCAACGCGATTATTTATTCGCGTTTTTCTTGCCATAGTAATTGTCCTGGTCGCATTCATGATAATCTTCAGGATATCTATTCATAAATACAATAGTTTTCTCATTGAACACAGAAAGAATGATATCCGGTCATATGTCTATATCTGCTACTCACAATTAACCCCCTTAATTGAATCTTACAAGAAAGGCAAAATCAGCCGCCGCAGTGCAATATCAGAATCTGAAAAAATAATCCGTCACACCTGGTACAAGTCAAAGTACAGTCCTGATTACATGTTTATGAGCAGAATGGACGGAACATCAATCGTGCATCCCCTTACTGATCCAACCAACAGTGGAAACAACATTAGCCTGCAGTCACCTGCCAAAAGACAGGTAGTCCGTGATTTTATTCAAATTGCAAAAAATGATTCAAAAGAGGGATATTTCGAATACTATTTTCCACAGCCAGGTAAAAAGGATGCTGCCAGGAAGATCGCCTACATCAAGGCTATCCCGGAACTTGACAGTTTTATCGGCACCGCAATATATCTTGATGACATTTATGAACAGGCAGATTCCATATATCGAAGCATGATGTTGTATATAATCCTGGTTTTTTCTGTTGTCATTGTTATTGTATTTTTATTTCTAAATCCATACCTTAATATCATTGTGAAGATGCTTCAGGCATTTGAGACAATATCCACTAATCTTCACGCGTCGGTAAATCTTGATTTTCGTAAATACAAAAAGGGTTCGGTCAGGAGATTCGTTCTTGAATCATTCAACAATCTTGTTGAAAGCGTACGATTAAACATAGGTGAACTGCAGGCAAGCGAAGAACGGTTCAGAATACTTTTTGAATACGCTTCAGACGGTATGGTTCTCTTTTCAACTACTTCCGATAACACCCTTATGATAGCCAACCTTAACAGGACAGCCTGTAAGATGCACGGATATTCAAAGGAAGAGCTCATCGGAAAGCCAGTATCACTGTTAAACGACACTATAACCCGCTCTACCCACGGTGAAGATCTTTATCGCATGGAGCTGGGCGAAAGGGTTATGTTTGAATCCTATGATATAAAAAAAGATGGTGCTGCCTTCCCGGTTGAGATTTCCGCTCACAGGGTGAATCTTGACGGGCTAACCTATATTTTCGCGATTATAAGGGATATAACCTACCGGAAACTTATAGAAAGCCAGCTGAAAGAAAGCGAACAGCAGTTAAAGATTTTATTTGAGAATTCACGTGACGGCATTGTAATAGTTTCCAGAACCGGAAAGATAATTAACAGCAATGCCTCGGCATTACATATGTCAGGATATTCACCAGAAGAGATAGGGAACATTCCGATTATAGAAATGGCATATGACAAATCAAACCTTACCCGGCTTACCAGGAAACTGGTACACCTGGGATCAATAAATAATTTCGAATTTCAACTTCTCACAAAGGACAGTCAGGTAAAAATAGTAGAAGTAAGTGCCACCATGCAGAGGGACAGTAAGGGAAAGGCACACACTTTTCAGGGTATTCTGAGGGATATTACACTTCAAAGATCACTTGAAGATCAACTGAGGCAATCTCAAAAACTTGAGGCCGTTGGTAAACTTGCAAGCGGAATAGCCCACGATTTCAACAATATCCTTACTATCATACTAGGTAACGCTGAACTGTCTCTCATGACTCTACCGGAAGATTCCCCGGTATATGAAGATATACAGGAAATTAAGAGATCAGGAGAGGGTGCTGCAAAGCTCGTCAGCCAGCTTCTGGCCTACAGCAGGCGCTCAGTGATAAACCCCGAGTCACTCAACCTGAACGAGTTGCTGGAAAACCTTCACTCAATGATTCAACGTCTTATCGGCGAAAACATCGTCCTCAATCATGAACTATGCCAGTCTCCCTGTCTCATCGAAGCAGATAAGAACCAGGTTGAACAGGTAATATTAAACCTTGTTGTTAATTCACGCGACGCCATACTTGAAGATGAAAACCCCGCAAAGTCGAAGATTATTACTATTGAAACCATGAAGCAATACCTGGATGATGAATTTACTGCCTCACACCTGGGGAGCTCAACCGGCAATCACATAATTCTTCGTATCAGCGATACCGGGGTAGGAATCGATCCGGCTGACATCAGCAGGATATTTGACCCCTTCTTTTCTACCAAGAAACAGCAGGGAACCGGTCTGGGACTTTCATCTGTATATGGGATTGTAAAACAGCACAGGGGAAGCATCTTCGCCGAAAGTGAAAAAGGCGGGGGCACAGTCATCACAATATACTGGCCCTGCAGTGAAAGTTCCGGTAAATTAACAGCTGATTTTTTAACCAAGTCTGAAAATTTCCATGGGGAAGAAACCGTCATGGTAGTGGAAGATGATGACAAGCTGCGTCGTATCACCGTAAACGCACTGGAATTTATCGGGTACAATGTTCTTCATGCCGGATCCGGCAAAGAAGCACTGAATATTATACATGAGGAAGGTGATGATATAGACCTGGTTTTCAGTGATATCGTACTTCCCGATATGGACGGTATTCAGATTGCTGAAAAAATCATCACACTGAAGCCCGGTATACGCTTCCTTTTTACATCAGGTTATGCTCTTACAGAAAATAAGCAGGGTAACGTGAAAGTAAGCAATCAAAATTTTTTACAAAAACCATTCAGCATGTCAGAACTTGCTAAAATGATCAGGTACCTGCTTGACAATTAAAACTACCTCCGGCACTATCAGTTTTTACAAAAAAATTAGGATTCTTTTATGAGCACACGACAGATAGTATTTATAATTGCGATGATTACCGTAGTACTGCTCATTTTCCAGCTTGCCAGGAAGCAGGATAACACGTCTATGGACAGCGACCAGGTAATTCCCGAATCAAGAGACATCACACTGGAAGATATCAAGATTAATTATAGTAACATAAATTTCGAGAATGACAGTGTTGATACATACTTTTCAAAAGACATTATTAATTCATATACAATCAAGTTCTTCAAACATTTACAAAGAAAATATAAGGACATGCCGCTTGAAGAACATCTTGAAACAGTACGAAAATATCTTTTAAGTATTATGAACAAGAACAGGGCAGAATCCATTTTTGCGCTGTACAAAAAATTCACCATGTACGAGATAAAACTTGCTGACGAGATGAAAAACTGGGAGAATCCGAAAAGCAGTGAAGATATGCTTAGATATTTACAAAACCTGCAGGATTTCAGAAGACAGTATTTTGGAGATGAGGTTGCTGATCTTCTTTACGGAGCACAGGTGAAGGCGAAGGATTACCAGATCCGCAGAAGCGCCATCATGAAAAACGATGAACTCTATGGTGCGGAAAAAGAAAAGAAGCTTCAGGAACTGAATTCAAAAATGTGGAACGACAGTAATGATCCCATGTCAGCCATGCGTGAACCGTATGAACAATACCAGGAAAAACTGGAAATATACCAGAAAGACCTTGGCGAATTAGCAGGAACCGCTAAAGAGAAGAAAATTGATGAATTCAGAAAGGAATTTTTCACTCCCGAAGTTATTGAAAAATTAGAAAAAGTTGACCAGAAACTATCAGCTGAAAAAGATGCTGAAGAAAAATACAGGACTGCCTCGCAGAAAGTGATAAGCGATCCGAATCTCACCACCAGTCAAAAAGAAGAGAAAATCGAAGAATTACAGGAACAGTACTTTGGTGATGAAGCTGAAGCATTTCGCCGCCGAGAAGCAATAAAAGAAGGCACCCGTCAGTTCCAGTGATTACTGGTTTAGTCTTTCTTAAAAGCCTCAATCGCCAGTATTGACAATAAAATCACCAGTGCCAGGTACAGTATCATGTCACCGTACCTGGTATACAACGATTTTTGTTCGATTAGCTGTACCCTGCCCTTTACCGCCTCCCTTGAAAAAAGAGATGTTACATTAGACAACTCTCCTGCCGGGCTGATAATTGCCGAATATCCGCTATTTGCAGCCCGTACAAGATACCTTCGATGTTCAACCGCCCTTATAATGGAGCAATTTAAATGCTGCCCTGGCTGGGTTGTATCACCAAACCATGAATCATTTGATATATTCACAAGTATGCCAGCACCCCCCGAAACCGAACGGCGTATGTAGGACGGGTATACCTGCTCAAAGCATATTGATATTCCAATTGTCCCATTGGACGTATTAATTACCGGCAGGGTCTTACCAGGTTGGAAAGAATTCGGTGCGGAATAATAACTATCAAGGATTTCAACACCCAGAGGAGAAGATTCGGCATAAGGAAGCAGAATATTCTTATCATACCTTGCCACCTGTCCATTACCGGAGATAGCATAGGCGCTGTTATATACCTGTTTACTGCCTGGCCTGAAAACAGCCCCGGTTACCAGTATTGAATCATCATTTATCAATGAAGACATGATGGATGTCAGTTTCTCATGAGATATCAGTGATGAGTTAACTACTGTTTCCGGCCATACCACCAGGCTGGCCCTGCTGTTATCCACATGCTTCCCTGTCAATGACCTGTACAATTCAATTCGCTGAAAGATACTATTATCCTGCCATCTCTGCTGAGAAGTAAAATCACCCTGTATTGCAACGGCTTCCATGTTTTTTCCCTGACTATCTTTCGTATGCTGGTTCCAGGTATTTCGACTGATCATTCCATATATTACCACCGGAATAATAACGATCAGCAATATAACTACTGGCAGGAAGACCTTTTTTTGTATTGCCTGTTTCACATGTAAAATGGCCTGTATATCTATACCATTTTCACTGTTTATATGGCATGTCTCTTTCAACACCATGAATACAGCAACATTAACAAACACGATAAGGAAGGACAACAGGTATACTCCCCCTGTATCCGCTACCTGAATAAATGTTGACAGTGGGGCTGCGGCATATCCGGCAAATATCCATGGCACTCCAAAGGGCAGCAATGAAACACTATAATCGAATGTAATCCACAAAGATGGGAGACCTGCCATCACAAGCAGAATATTCCTTCGTCCTTTAAAAAGAAAAAAATACCCCATGGAAAACAACATATAGATCAATGCCATTGGCAATACCACAATCAGAAGAAACAGTAAAACAGCTTTAACCAGTGATACATCATACTGGAAATACGCGGCCGTGATTATCCACCACGTTATGCCTGAACCTGACAACGCACCAAAAACCGCACCCTTGATCATGGTAATGCGGGCAGTTTTTGATACCTCAAGAGATATAAAAAAAGGTACCAGGGATATGAACAATAACAGTGCCGCATATGGAAATGAAAAGGCCAGTGAATACATGAGGGCAGAGAGTATCATACTATTTTTTCTCCAGGTATTTTTCCAGGCGGTCCAGTCCTTCTTCTATGTTTTCAATTGAGTTGGCATAAGAAAACCGAAGAAACCCTTCACCACCACTGCCAAAATCGATACCCGGAGTTACGCCAACCTTCACGGTATTTATAATATTAAATGCTTCAGCATACGAATCACTGCAAAATTTGCGGGCGTCAGCAAACACGTAAAAGGCACCCGTTGGTTCCACATGTATAACGAATCCCATATCTCGCAACCTGTCTATCATGTACCTTCTTCGGATGTCATAGGTGCTTCTCATGGCCTCTACGTCGTCATCAGCTTTCGTCAGGGCGGCGATGCCGGCCCATTGCACGAAGCTGTTGGCGGATATCATGAAATTCTGATGAATTTTCTGCATAACGTCAGAAAATTCAGCTGGGAATATACAATATCCCAGCCGCCATCCTGTCATGGCATACAGTTTTGAAAACCCGTTTATCACAAATGCCCTGTCAGTATATTCCAATATTGAATGGGCTTCATCATTGTAGACCAGTCCGTGGTATATTTCATCTGAGATTATATACTGATCAGGAAATTGAGAAATATCACTAAGCTGCTCATGGCTCATAACAACACCGGTCGGATTTGACGGGGAATTTATAACAATGGCCCTTGTTTTGCCGCACACATTTCTTCGAATATCATCCGCTGTGTATTGAAATCCATTTTCGGGGCTGGTTGCCACTTCCACCATTTCGCCACCGGTTGCCGTGATAAAATTTGGGTAACAGGCATAACCCGGGTTAGAAACAATCACCTGGTCATTATCATTCATAATGGCAATCATGGCAAAAAGAAATGCCGGTGAGGTTCCTGAAGTCACAAGCACCTGGTTTGGGGTAATATGAACACCATATTTTTTTTTGTAATATAAGCTGATTTCTTGCCGCAATTCAGGCAGGCCCATGGCATGAGTATATTTCGTTCGTCCTTCACGCATGGCTTTTACTGCTTCGTCCTGAATAACCGCAGGAGTAGGAAAATCCGGCTCACCCACTTCAAGGTGTATAACCTTTTCTCCGGCTTTTTCCAGCTCTGCCCCTCTTGCCATAACGTCCATTACTATAAATGATGATAAACGTCCAGCCTTAAGTGATATCATTATAAGAACACTCCTGAATATCATTTTCACATGTTTTGAAACTCCATGACAACAGGATAATTAATTCAAGTATATTTAGCCAAACCATTAATCATTTTTGGGTCATTCCGGAATTTTGGGGAAAATCATCATAATTTATTTTTATGTCTATAAATCATTATTAACAATACAAAAAAGTTTATAATATCATACGGCTTTAAATACATG
>CAZVRB010000138.1:0-6732 GCA_964629365.1 uncultured Leptospiraceae bacterium | reverse complement strand
TTCCTGAAACACTGGATACACCACGCAGCACTTTTACGCGTTTGCCGTTTCGTATTTTTACCGTGTATGTTCCCTTCCTGAATACCTTCGGGTCAAAATACTGTCCCTTTATGCGCAGGGTGTACAGCATATCGCCATTTATCTCGTCAATTACCTGGATGACGGGATCAACGGCACCCCTCACCACGATCCGTGGCAGCCAGGCAATGGCATCACGTCCGTAATTGTCCTGCTGACTGATGGTAACCGGCCATCCCCGGTACTGGGAATCATCCGGGCTGCTGATATCCACCTCTCGCGGCCAGCATTCAAAGGTGATCTCCCTGGTGCTCTTCTTGAACTTCACCACGCCAAACCCCGCGGCCCTGGTTGTGAGGCTGTCATGGTTGGGTTCGGGGGCAGGGTTTGCCACGGCAATCATGCGGATCTTGTTGTTGAATCCTTCATGAAAATTACCCAGGTGTTCAGGCATTCCCTTTTTCCTGTTCTTTCCCGGCTCAAGTGGGTCCCACCATCGAAGGTGAAAGTTGGCAATTGATGGAACGCAGAATGAATAGCCTGAGTCACACCACTGGTCAATCCCATGATGAATAACGGTTGCCAGGTGCTGATCACCGGCGATCATGACTGCATATGCCTTGCGTATCTTCTCAAGTGCCCGGTTACGGGCAGACTGGGGCCAGCCGTTTGAATCCAGGTCGGCGTACACCCTGTTCTCCGGGTCGCCCGATGAATGGGAAGCACAGGCGAAAATGGTCTGCGATAATACCGCCTTCATCTGGCAGTCATGCCAGTCTCCCGCCCATTCTTCAAGAAACTTCAACTGGCGTTCACCCAGAAGCTTTGTTCCCTTAATATCAAGCTTTGAAGGGTCATAGCCTGGTTCAACAACGTGGTCGGGCCTGTCACCCTGCTGGGGGATCATGTTTTCCGGTGGGGCCGACTTGAACTTCCGGTCTTCCAGGATGGCAAAGTTTACTCCTCCCACCGTGATATCGGTGTAATAAACCTTTATATCATTCTTTACAGGACGGGGATCGTATGGATCGGGCAGGTGACTGGTCTGGGCCCGTTCAACCATCTTCACGTAATCAATGTGGGCTGCGTAACCCCCGTCGTCTCCCGTGCGTGTGTCGCATTTCTTGCCGGCTTCGCCCCATAGATTGTCCTGCCCAACATCGTGATCATCGGGTATGGTGATGGTGGGGATGTTGCGGATCACGTCCCCGAACTCCCTTCCGAATTTTAACCAGTAGGCGTAATGCCAGTAATGATCATACACCTGGTCACCCGAAAAAAAGAGCAGGTCGGGATCAAGCCGCTTGATATTTGCCACGATATCGTCTTTCGGGATATCACCGCCGGCCCACTTGTATATAGCGTTGCCGGTGAAGGCAGCCACCACGATGGTGTCCTTGTTGACAGGATCTTTTTTGATGGTGCCCGTGTAAAAAGCCTTATCGCCATGGGCCACCCTGTACTGTATGTCCCTGGAATGATCCCAGTTTTCTATCCTGAAATGAGCGGTCCATCCATCCTCAATTATTTCGGTGGTTGCAATTTCTTTCCATTTCTTATTCTTCATCACCTGCAGGCGGACAGCCCGGTCCTGGTCGTCTTTCAGCGGGTAGAGTTGCGCGGTCATCTTCATTACACCATCATGCACGGTGTACAGTGCGAAACAGATAACCTCGTCCCTGGAAACATCAGGAATATCAAGGGTGAGCTTTGAATACAGGGGGAGGACGATGCCATGCATCAGCTTGTTGCATCCCGCCAGCGCTGTCAGCACCAGCAGGAGTACAAGCAGCAACGGGAGAACCTTTCTGTGTATCATGATACTTCCCTCCGGGTTGGCTGAAATTTATTCCAGCCGGGCCCCCTTGGCGGCACTTTGCACCAGCTTCACGTACTGGGAGAGCCAGCCCGTTTTAATGCGGGGTTCCGGCTGTTTCCATTTTTCTTTTCGCTTTGCCAGTTCCTCGTCGGACACGAGTACGTTGATGCTTCGTTCGTTTATATCTATCTTTATCTCATCTCCATTTTCAATTAGGGCGATCACCCCGCCGTCAAATGCCTCTGGTGATACGTGACCGATACTCAGTCCCCTGGTGCCGCCGGAGAAACGTCCGTCAGAAATGAGGGCGATCTTTTCGCCAAGGCCCTTGCCGGCGATGGCGGCGGTGAGTGCCAGCGATTCACGCATTCCCGGTCCACCCTTGGGTCCCTCGTAGCGTACGATTACCACGTCACCCGCACCGATCTTGTTGTCCTGGAAGGCCTGCATGGCAAGATCTTCACTGTCGAATGCCTTTGCCTTGCCTTCGAAGAGTTTCATCTTCTCGTCAATGGCTCCAACCTTGATAACGCAGCCCTCCGTTGCTATGTTGCCGTAGAGAACAAAGATACCACCTTCCTTCCGGTAGGCTTTCTTCTTGTCCCTTATCACGTCATCAATGTAGACGGGAGATGACTTGGCGATCTCCTTTATTGACCGTCCGTTCACCGTGGGGCTGTCTTCAAGATCGTCAACCAGCCTGTGCAGCACGGCGGGTACACCGCCGGCGGATTCTACATCTTCCATCATGTAATCGCCCCCGGGACGGATTGACGCGATCTGTGGTATATGCCGCCCGATATCGTCGAACTCTTTCAGGTCGATGTCAACCCCCGCGGCGTATGCGATGGCGGGAATATGCAGGGTGGTGTTGGTGGAGCCGCCAAGTGCCAGGTCAACACGGATAGCATTCCTGAAGGCCTCCGGTGTCATGATGTCCCGTGGCCGGATATTTTCACGTACAAGGTCTACAATACGTTCACCGGACTCTTCGGATAATCGAAGCTTTTTGGAACTGCCCTCAAGCCCCGTGCCGCTGCCGGTTAGGCTCATACCCAGCACCTCGGTGAGGCAGTTCATGGTGTTGGCAGTATACAGCCCCTGGCATGAGCCGCCGGTGGGGCATGCCTCGCATTCAAGTTCTTTCAGCTCGTCTATGCTGATATCATCATTGTAATAGCGTCCCACCGCCTCGAAGGTATCCCGCACCAGCGAGAGTTTACGTTCGCCATGCAGCAGCCCCGAACGCATGGGGCCTGCGGTGACAAATATGGCTGGAACGTTCAAACGTCCTGCGCCGATCAGCATGCCCGGGGTTATCTTGTCACAATTGGTGATAAATACTATGCCATCAAGCCGGTGGGCCTCCACGATTGACTCAACCATGTTGGCTATAAGGTCACGGGAGGGGAGGGAGTAGTGCATGCCCTCATGTCCCATGGCGATTCCGTCGCATATTGCCGGAACTGAAAAAATGAAGGGGGCCCCGCCGCCGGCAGCTACACCCCGTTCGATACGGCGTTCAAGCTGCCGCATATTTATATGCCCCGGCACCAGGTCGGTGAAGGAGGAGCATATGCCGATGAAGGGCTTCTCCATCTCTCCCCTGGTCACCCCGGTGGCGTGCATCAACGCCCTGTTGGCGGTTCGTTCTACACCTTTTTTTGCCTTGTCTGATCGCATTACTACACCTCGTATATTAATGAAATGATTATTCGTTTATTGAAGGAGTAACATTTAAACAGCCTGCGCCTTTTTATGCAAGGGAAAATCCTGAGAGGGGTGATTATTTATGAAGAATGGATTACTGGATCGATTTATAATCCAAAATATTCTTTTCCGAGACCACTTCCTTTTACGATACTCATTGTAGTACCTATTGGTAAATCTTTACCGCCGTGATATGGCACAATTACCTGCCTGCCGTTTTCATGATGTCTCCATTTTTTATGTGAACCTTTTTGAGAGACTAAAATAAAGCCTGCAGTGGCAAGAAATTTCTCTATTTCTTTCGCGGTTAATCTTTTAGGCATTAGATGGCCAATTTATAGACCTGTTTATTCTCAAGGGGTATATCAGTAGGCTCGAAATATAGCTCTATTGCTTCTTTCATATTACGAAAGGCTTCTTCTTCTGTATTACCACAACTGGTGCATCCAGGTAATTCCGGACAGTATGCGGCGTAACTTTCCGTTACTTCATCATATTCAATTACAACTCTTATCGTCATGTGTATTCCCTGATTTTCTAATAATTATCACCATCAAATCCATGGAAAGGTAGAAGGTAATATGGTAGTATTAATATATATTTATTTAACTTTTTGTCAATAAATATAGCATCCAAATGTTAAACAGGAAATATTAAATGACACATAATAAAATACACGTCCCCGTTGTACCGCAGGACCTTCACATACACACCACATTCTCAACCGGTGACAGTGCGGTGGTTCCCGAGCAGACGGTTGAGTTCATCGCGTCGGTGGGTCATGCCCGCTCGGTGGGTATCAGCGATCACTTCGAGTACCTGGTCGATACCTTTGATACCTACCGAAACACGGTAAAGAAACATGGCCTCTACCCGGGTACAGAGGTGGACGGGGCCGCCCTGGCAGATGAGGCTGCCGGTATGCCATTTGAGTATTACATGTACCATTGCCGTAATACCGATGAAGACTACCGTGGACTTGAGGTGCTGCTTGCCAGCGGCAGGCCCGTCATCGTGGCACACCCGCAGGTGTTCGAGACAGACCTCTCCAAGGTGCCTCCGGAAACCCTCATCGAGATAAACAACCGCTACGTGTGGCGCAACGACTGGCGCCGGTATTATACCCCGTGGCTTGACAGTTTCAATTTCGTTATCGGCTCCGACGCCCATCAGCCCGGCTGGCTTGGCCAGGCAGTGGCACGATACGTGGCCGCGGAACTGGGGGTGGAGGAGTACCTTGTGTTCGGGTGAGGATTGTATTTACCCTCTCCCCCCTTCAAGGGGGAGACCGAGAAGGGGTTCGTTGAGTTGCATCAAACCATGTCCATAATTTCCAACGCTGTGTGTTCATTATGCCGAACGGAATCCCCGGCGCGCTGCGCCGCCCCCTTTACTAAAGGGGGCTTCCCCACGAAAATACTTTATTGAAAGGTTATGAATTATAATCTTGACATATACAAACCTTGTATATATTTTAAATTCACATTATAATGGATAATGGAGTACGGTTATGAATTCAAGTACAGTAAATATATCTTTTAAAAAAGACCTTTTGAAAAAAATTGACAGGATCGCGAAAGAAGAATCACGCAGCAGGTCAGAACTTATTCGGGAAGCAGCCCGTATGTACATTGAAAGAAAAGCGAAGTGGAATGATATATTTGACTATGGTAAGAAACAACGTTCTCGAAATGATATTAAAGAGCAGGACGTTGTTAATGAAATAAAGAAATATAGAAAAGGCAATAAATAAAGATCCCGATGAAAGTTGTTCTCGACTCAAATATTTTCATATCCGGGATCATCTTTGGCGGTAATCCCAGGAAAATTATTGAGCTGGTAATAGAAGGGAAAATCCAGCTTTTTATATCACCGGATATTCTGCGTGAAATAAAAGAAGTGCTCGAAAGAGATAAATTCGGATTTTCTACCGCAATTACCCCCCAGGTGGTCCATGAAATAGAATTGATGTCTTACATAGTTGAACCCGGTATATCCCATTCCGTGGTTGAAAGGGATAATGATGATAATATCATTATTGATTGTGCTGTTGAAGCAGGTGCAGAGTATATTGTCACCGGTGATAATGATTTATTGTCGTTGAGGCAGTATAATAATATACAGATTGTAACCCCTGCCGATTTTTTAAAGGTTGTTATAGGAGATGGGTAAATAATCCCGTTAACCAGCCCATGCATCTGAACATTACTTCACCGTTCAGCCTGCTGCTTCGTGAACGCCAGGCAGCATGATGACGGGTTCCCCCTTTAGTAAAGGGGGACAGGGGGATTTCGTTAAGGTCCATGTCCCTAATTTCCAACACTGTGTGTTCATTATGCCGAACGAAATCCCCGGCGCTCTGCGCCGCCCCCTTCGATAAAGGGGGCTTCTTAGCAAGCATACCCGGTGAAAAGAATTTTAGTTCTTGCTTTTCTCAACTGTAATTTCTATAATCAGCAATTATTCACGAAATGAAGACGGGGTAGGTGTATGAAGAAACGATTCACCGGCATTATGATGATGTTTATATTCCTTGCATCAGCTGGTACCCTATGGGCCAACCTTGGGTTGTCTTTTCAGGCTATGGGTGGATACGTGTTGGATAGGGGGAAAACAGAGGACAGTCTTCGTGGCGGTTCAGATGCTTTTATCAATAATATAATTACCCCGGACTCATTTGATAATTTTGTAAATATGTATACTGTTGATGCTTCATTATCTGTAGAATACAATATTTGGAGAACATTCTTTATCCGATCTGGAGTTGATTATGCAACAACTGTAGGTGATGTTGAAACAACAGCGGAAAATTCTGGCACAGGAAATAATTATACAGTGAAACATTCATATGAATATATCGGTATTCCACTTGTATTGGGTATAAATGTTCCTATAAATCGTGGAAGATATAATATATATTCAGGATTAGGACCCTGTTATAACCTGGTTTTTATAAATAGAGAAGGAAAGGGAACAGATACAGGTATAGATTATACAGAGGAATCGGAATTTGATGCAGAAGGACTGGGTTTTATTGCAGTTGCCGGTATTGGTGTAAAACTATTTAGAGATATATCTATTAATATTGAAATGGCTTATCGAGATTTCAGTAAAGATAGAACAAAAAGAATTGAGCCTGAAGATTCCACAGGTTCTGTTCTGGGAACATATAAACAAAACTATGT
>CAZVRB010000137.1:0-6754 GCA_964629365.1 uncultured Leptospiraceae bacterium | reverse complement strand
TCATATTTTTATTCATTTCACGATAATTGAATCTTTTAATCATGACAGCTGAGCAGTTACAATTTTTTTTTAACCGCAGATGAACACAGATGATGGTATCAATTATAAAATAACCACGATAATCCGCGTTAATCTGCGTGCATGCTTCGGCTTCGCTCAGCACAGCGTCGAGCAAAGCGGGCGGTTAATAATGATTACAGTCATAAAATATACTGTACAAACTCTGCTGTTAAAATGAAAATATGTGATATTATGTACTTAGCAGGACATATTTGTGCTATCAATGCGGGGGTTACAAACCTATGAATACACCGGCTGCCCTTTTTCTGGAACATGAAGACGTTGATGCTTTCAGAAAGGCGGTAATCGATACCAACGGTCAGTTTGATTTCGGCAGGGATGACATGCTGGAGCTTGGAAAGGTGTACTTTGACCGTTATCCCGACTGTTTCAGCAACAGGAACTGCACCCACATTCAGATCGGCTACCAGGTTACCCGTATATGTATGGTGGAAATAATTTTGAACAGCCTTGACAGCAGGTTTAGAAAAGATTACAGGCAGTTGTTTTTTAATATTAATTCTATCGAAGATACTATTTCCCGACTGGTACATGAAGAAGGCTTCGGTGACGTTTGGTCTCACTTTGAAAAATTGCAGAAAGCAACCGATGACATACGTCATGAGATCGACTCACTTCCTACCGGTATGACCAAGGAAAGGTTCGTGGGAGGGATCACAAATCTTTTTAATATACTCTACCTGATAAAATCCAATATTCGCGCGCATGAATCATGAAACAGTATTTCAACAAACAGTTCATATCGAACATGAGCCATGAGCTTCGTTCACCGCTTAATTCTATCTTATCATTATCACGTGTTCTATCCCTTCAGGCTTCTGACCGTCTTGACAGCGATGAAAAAGAATACCTGGAAATTATCGAACGCAACGGTGCACGGCTTCTGCAGCTGATCAACGACCTTGTTGAAGTGGCACAAATCGAAACCGGCATCATTGACATCAACCCCACATCCCTTTCAGCAGTGACTATTGTTGAGGATGTCTGTGACCGTTTCGAAGAACAGGTACAGGCAAAAGGCCTGTCGTTATACAGAAAGATCGAAAAAGATATTCCCCGGGTAACTACCGATGAGTCACGGCTCTACCAGGTATTGACCAACCTGGTTGATAACGCCGTGAAGTATACCGAACATGGTTCAATAACCATACGTGTCTATAGTGAAGATGAGAGAATTTTGATTACTGTGAAAGACACCGGGATCGGCATAAACCAGCAGGAAAAGTCACACCTGTTTGAAGGATATCATCAGGGTGACGCCACCCTGGCGGGAAAATATCCCGGAACCGGGCTGGGGCTTACTATCGTCTCGAGGTCGGCTGCCCTTATTCACGCGTCATTATCTATCGAAAGTCATGAAGGTGAAGGTTCTTCCTTTACGGTTTCCATGCCGGCGAGCTGGCCGGGAGAAGAAAACATGCCCTTTGATGATTCGGCCCCCGTCCCCCCCCCTGCTGTTGCTGGTGGGGATGATGAGAAGACAATTCTTGTTGTGGACGACGACCCTGACAACATGACCATTTTGCGGGCCCTTCTTGGCAGGGAATATCACATGGTATTTACCTACGAAGGCAGGGAGGGTGTCACCCTTGCCAGGGAACTGCAGCCCGGCCTGGTGATGCTTGACCTGTCACTTCCCGACATGAATGGGCTTGAGGTGTTGCGGCACCTTAGAGATGACCCCCAAACCCGGGGGCTGCCGGTGCTGATCATCACCGCCTCGGCGATGGCGCACGAGCATGAACGCATTCGCAAGTCTGGTTGTGACGGTTTTATAACCAAGCCTTTTCCGGTAGACGATCTTATTGCAGTGGTTCACAGGCTGACCGGAAAACCAAATAGCGGGGACTCGCGATGAGCACCATACTGGTTATTGACGACAAGAAAGACAACCTTGTTACCATGAAGGCGCTGCTGAAAAACCTTATTCCCGGTTGCGTGATTATCACTGCCCAATCGGGTGAGGAAGGACTTGCCCTCACCCTTGCTGAAAAACCTGACACCATCATTCTTGACGTGAAAATGCCGGGGATGGACGGGTACCAGGTTTGCAAATCCCTGAAGTCTGATCCTGAAACGGGTCATATTCCTGTTATTTTCCTTACCGCCATAAAAACTGATACCGCCAGCAAGGTTGAAGGTCTTAAGATCGGCGCCGATGCCTTTCTTACCAAGCCGGTTGATCCTGCCGAACTTGAAGCACAGATCAATGCCATGCTGCGGATTAAGCATGCTGAAGACATTTTGAGAAAAGAGAAGAACATGCTTCAGAACAGGTATCAATCACTGTTTCACAGCATTTCTGATGCCGTGTTCATTCACGATGAAGAAGGTTTAATTCTCGAAGTGAACAGTTCGGCCTCTGATATCCTGGGATACCCGGGAGATAGTCTTGTTGGTATGAACCTTGGTTCGCTGACAGGTGAGATTCAATTCAAATCATTGCGGGGTTATTTCAATTCGGTTAATTCCCGCTGGTCTGGAACATGTGAAATATCTTTTCTCACGACTGACAATGACACTGTTACCTTTGAATTAATGAGTACCCCCATTACCTACATGAATGCCAGTGCCATCTTAAGTGTGGCCAGGGACATCACCGAGCGTAAATCAATAGATGAAATTCGCACCCGTCTTACCGCCCTCCTCGACAATTCGGACGATGCCATAATAGGCACTACAACTGATGGCATCGTGGCCGGATGGAACAGGAGTGCTGCCAGGATTTTCGGTTATTCGGAGGATGAGATCAAGGGATGTTCCATCGGGGTGCTCTCTCCCCCATACCAGCCTGATGAGTTTCCCACGCTGATAACACGGGTGGCCGATGGTGAAACCATAGAACATTACGAGTCGGTGGGCATGCGCAATAACGGCTCTACCGTGCACATGCAATTGACCCTGGCTCCCATTACCGACTCAACCGACCAGGTTATCGGCTGTTCAATTATCGCACGTGACCTGACCGAGCAGAAAGAGACACGTGCGAAACTGAAAAGAGACCGCAACCTGATTCGCACACTTGAAGAAGCATCTCCCGCTTTTTTCATGGCAATTGATGCCAGGGGTGACGTCCTGATGATGAACAGGGCAATGCTTTCGGCAACAGGATACAGCCAGGAGCAGATGTCTGACGCTAATTTTCTTCAGACCCTGACCCCTCCGCAGGAACATGACATGCTGATGGACCATTTCAGAAACATGGTTCGTTCCACCACTACCCGGGTATTTGAAAGCACCGTTATCACCAGTGACGGCAGGGAATTGTTCGTTGAATGGCATGCCAAGCCAATTTTCGATGAAGACGATAAGCTCGATTTTTACATCGTGGTTGGACTTGATATCACTGAACGAAGGCAGCTTGAGAAGATGGTGATGAAAGCAAACGAACAGGAACGTAGCAGAATCGCCCAGGACCTGCATGACGGACTGGGGCAGCACCTGGCCGGCATTACTTTCAAAAGCGAAATTCTCAAACTGAAACTTAAAGAAAAGAACCTGAACGAGGTCCGCGATGTTGACCAGATAATATCGCTGGTTCACCAGGCCCTTGAGCATACCAGGATGCTTGCCCGCGGCCTCTCTCCAATCGACATTGAACAGGGCGGCCTTTTCCAATCGGTTAAAAAGCTTTGTGATCGGGTTCAGGCCGATTACGGTATTTCCTGTATTTTACAATGGGACAATTCCGCCGAACTTGATGACAGCATTGAAACCACCCATCTCTATTATATTATACGCGAATCCATGAACAACGCTATAAAGCACGCCCATCCCAAAAATATTGTGATCACCCTTGCCGATGACGGCGACTACATTCTTCTGAAAGTAGCCGATGACGGTTCTGGAATTCCAGAACAGGTTGACATGTCCGCCGGCATGGGTATGAATATTATGCAGTACCGGGCGTGGATTATCGGAGCCGCGCTGCAGGTACAGCCCAACCCGGGGGGTGGCACGCTTGTTACCTGCAACATCAGAAAATCTCCTGATGGGGATGTGGCCCGCACCTACCATGATAAATCCCCCTCGCCAGGTCAACCTTCTGCTGATAACTCAAGAATTCTTATCGTTGATGATCATCCCATCGTGCGGCAGGGCCTCGCGGAGATCATTGAAAGAACGGATGGTCTGGACGTACATGGTGAGGTTAGCACCGTAAACGAGGCCATCGACTTTATCGCCCGTGACCAACCTCAACTGGTGCTGGTGGACGTGTCCCTTGATGGTTCAAGCGGCCTTGACCTGGTGAAGGCACTCAAGACACGCTACCCCGGGCTTCACACCCTGATGCTTTCCATGTTTGATGAAAAGCTCTACGGTGAACGTGCCATCCGCGCGGGTGCCCGCGGTTACGTAATGAAGCAGGAACCACCTGAAAAGATCATAAAGGCCATTCGTACAGTTCTTGATGGCGGGATCTATCTTTCTGACTCCATCAAGGAAAGTATTTTAAACAGCCTGGCCACCGAACCTGCCGATGGTGGTTTCTCTGACATCGATTCTCTTACCGACCGTGAATTCGAGATTTTTCAGCTCATCGGTCACGGCCTTGGCAACAGGCATATCGCCGATAAGCTGCATGTGAGCATAAAGACCGTTGAGAACATGCGGGAAAAGATCAAGACGAAGCTTCACATGGAGTCATCATCAGACCTCTTACAGTACGCGGTGCAGTGGATGATTGAGAAGGGATGAATTTGAGTGAGCAATGAACCGTGAAGAGTGAACAGTAAATAAAAGTGTGAAACTGCTCACCACTCATTTTTCACGGTTCACTCTATTTCTATTGTACCTGTATAACATGTATCCCCAAAATATAGTCCAGAATAGAATCCAGAGCAACACCTGACCCCGGTTATCGGTGAAGCGGTTCATGGTGGTGATGATCCTGTAATTCCCCAGCAACAGGAGAATGGTGATGGTCAGGTTTACCAGTATTCTCATGGGTGTAATGTAATGAAGTCATGGGGCTTGTTCAATATTTTTCCTGGAATTCATGTATATTCATAATTACAGGATTACTGTAATATGATTCTGGGGATTTAGTATTTTTATTTTGAAAAGATTACCGCAAAGGCGCTAAGAAATGATGAAAGCCTCTGTCATTCCCGCGAAGGCGGGATGACATTATATAAATCGGTCTGGATTTTTATTTGCGATACTCTGCGTCCTTTGCAACATTGCGGTAAAACTAACACCAGTAAAGCATTGAGTGTTTGAATTATAATATTTTTAAAACTATCTTGCAAAAATCTATTTATTATCACACAATATGTGGCTGAAGGAAATAAACTAACAGGCATATATATAAAACGATGTTCATAAAGAAATTTTTTAACAAGTTTTTAAAAGTAGATATTGATTCACCTGAAAACAGCCAGGTTGCAGGTGAGGGTATTACAGGAGATTTTGAATTAATGGTAAAACAGAAATACAGGGAATTTCTTTATAGCCGGTTATTACGGGTCGGAAGAATTGCCGCTGTTTTTTCATGTATTTCTCTTCCCTATTTCATTTACCAGGACCTTTATTTAGCCGATATTCCATTCTCAATGATCTATTTCAGGTTGATACCCCCCGTATTTGCCATCATTTTTTTGCTGTTATCATTCTTTATATCAGTAAAATATATCACATTACTCAATGTAGTATACCAGTTTTTTCTTGGAAGCGCCATGCTCATGATGTTCGCACTGGTTCATTACGCACAGGAAACCCCTTATTTCAGGGATGGGGTGATGGGTCTTATTATGATCATTTTTGCTGTGGCCATTTTCTCGAATGGCGGTTTCCGTTTTCTTTTGCCTGTATACCTGGTACCATCTATACTTTTTGTTTTGTTTTTGTCTTTGCATGATATTCCCCGTGATGTGATAATAACTTTTTCTAACCCGGTTGTATTCATGGTGGGGATGCTCCTCTTTGTAAAATTCTATGAGCAAATGCGTTTCAGGGAATTCAGAACCCGTCAGATAATCGACGAAAAGAATGAGATAATAGACAGAACCAACCAGACATTACTGATGGAATTGGAACTTGCAGAGAAGGTGCAGAATAATCTCATTCCCCGTGATTGCCCATTTATTGAAGGGGTGAAATTCCATTTTATCTTCCAGCCAATGAGAAGCATCGGTGGAGACTTCTTCGACTTTTTACGTTTCAAGAATAATAATCTCACCGGAATTTTCATATGCGATGTTTCTGGTCACGGGGTACATGCTGCCCTGATCGCCAGCATGGTGAAAACACTCATTGAAACAGCAGGGCTTACAAGGCTTAAACCCGGGGATATGCTGGCATACATCAACCGAAACATCAGGGGAATGATACCGGGGAATTTTCTCACTGCTTTTTACGGGATCTATGACAGCCTTGAACACACACTAACTTATGCCCGTGGAGGTCACCCCTATCCCATACTTCTCAAAAAAGACGGTACCCTGTCAGAGCTAAAAAGCAGGGGAATAATGGTAGGTGTATTCCCCCATCGTCAGTTCGAAGAAAAGATTGTTCACCTTGAAAAGGGTGACAAGGTTGTGTTCTACACCGACGGCCTTACCGAAACCAGGGATAGCAACAACAATATGTTTCTTGAAGAGTTTGAATCAATAATATCGCAACTTTCAAATTCGAACGTTCAGGGGTTTATAAATACTCTATATGATGCATT
>CAZVRB010000136.1:1288-6791 GCA_964629365.1 uncultured Leptospiraceae bacterium | reverse complement strand
ATGTCGATGCCTGCAAGTTTCTCAAGGTCTTCCCGTGAAGTGACCGGGTGGTTTTCCACGATGGGGGATTCCATGAGGGGATACTGCACCTGCAGCCCCATTGCGCCCGCTTCAACCGAAAGGTCCATGAAGAAGAAAAGCCCGTCGGGGCTGAATGTGTTATACAGGGCCTTCAATGACTGGAAATGAATTTTATGGTTGAAGGCGTTCTGCTTTATGGTGGTGCCGGTAAGGGTGGCCCCGGGATACCCCATGAGGGGGATCACCGGTGGTTTTTTACTTTCATTTATATACTGCAATAGCCTCACGCTCACCTCCCGGTCTTCACGTCCTGCAGCGGATAATGCCCGTATTTTTCTACCGCTTTGAACATGGCGATACAGTTTTCAGGCTTTGTGCCGGGATGCAGCGAATTGGACGAACTTATCACCAGCCCCCCGCCCTGCCCTGCGTCGATGATGGCCTGCTTCACCGCCTGGTCTACCTCTTCGGGTGTGCCCGATGGCAGAAGCTCGATGCAGTCGATGTTGCCGATGAGGCACAGGCGGTCGCCGCAGTAGTCTTTCACCTTCTTCAGGCCCATGTCTGCCTGGGGCTCAAGGGGGTTCAGGCCGTCATAGCCGGTATCAAGCAGTATGTCCATGATGTTCCACAGGTTGCCGTCGCTGTGGCGCATCACCTTCATGCCCTTTTTGTGGGCCTCCTCAACCAGCACCCGGTTGTAAGGATTTATGAATTCGAGAAACTGTTCGGTGGACACCAGGGTCATGTTCTTGTCGGCGATGTCGTCCTCAACGATAAGGACGTCGGCCCCGGCGGCGCGCACCTGTTCCATGGAGGCAAGGTTAAACTCAAGCACTTTCTTTGCAAGGTCGTGTACGAACTGGGGGTCGTCGAACATCTTGAACATGAGGTTCTCCATGCCGCACAGCCGCCACGACCGCACGAAGCTGCCCCGCATCATCCAGAATATGGCCTTCGTGTCTTTGAAGCGGTCACGGGCAAGGTTCAAGAGCAGCAGGTGTTCCTCTGCCGGTTTGGGGGGCTTGTACTTTTTCAGGTCGTCCATGTCGTGAATGGGGTGCTCCGTTGCCACGGGGATACCCACCGGGCTTCGTTCGTAGACCACGTTGAAGGGGTCACGTATGTGGGTCTCGTCTATGTTTACCGTGTCGCCGATCTCAAAGCAGGTAAAACCGTCAACCCCGTATTCCTCGTGCAGCAAAAACAGTGCGTTGAGAAGCTGCACCTGCTCGGTGTCGTTCATCTCGTATATCTCTTTTTCTTCGGGAAGATCATCGGTGAGGGTGCGTGCTATCCAGATGATGGGCTTCTCGTTGATGCCGTGAATGTACAGCGGAACCCGGTCGGGCTCGCGCACTTCAAGGGCGGTCAGGATGCGTTCTCTTCCGTTCATATCACACCTCCCCTTTCTGCCCCACAAGCTTGAGGGCAAGTTCGGCCGAGAGGATGGCATCAGACCCGTAGCCGTCGGCACCGATCTCGTTGGCGTAGGCCTCTGTAATGGCTCCACCCCCTACCATGACCTTCACCCGGTCACGCAGCCCCGCGGCCTGTATGGCATCGATGGTATCTTTCATAAGGGGGCGGGTTGTGGACAGAAGTGCTGACATGCCCACTATGTCGGTATCCTCGGTGATGGCCTCAACGAAACGCTGGGGGGGGACGTTAATACCCAGGTCTACAACCTCGAAACCCTTCCCCTGCAGCATCATCCGCACCAGGTTCTTCCCGATGTCATGATGATCGCCCAGCACGGTGCCTATCACGTATTTCCCGGCGGGTTTGGCCCCCGTTTCCGCAAGGCGGGGCTTGAGCACCTCCATGGCCCTGTTCATGGCACGGGCGGCGATGAGCACGTTGGGTATGAATATTTCTTTATTCTTGAATTTTTCACCAACCACGTCCATGCCGGCAATAAGCCCGTTGTTGAGTATTTCAAGGGGTGCAAGCCCCGCGTCAAGGGCCGTCTGCACCTGTGCCTGTATACTGTCCTGGTCACCCTTCTGTACGGAACTGGAAATTTCCACAAGTATATCCATATGAGTTCACCTCTTTACAGGGATACACGATAGGCGGGAGTTCATCAGCAGAATTGCGTTCACTAATAGAACACTGTTCGATACCGGGTGATTTGTCAAGAATTATTTCATCATGAAGCGTAACGGGGATCACCCGTCACCCGTTACTATTATCTCTGCGTCTCTGAGTCTCTGTGGCTCCCATTCGAAAAGGAATTGACACCGCCCCTCGCCGGGAACATAACTAAAACCATTATGGGACTGCAGGAACGACGGGAACGGGAGCGGGAGCAGCGGCGGGAGCAGATACTTGATGCTGCCAGGGAGCTCTTGCTTGAGAAGGGCTATTACCATATCTCCATGCGGCAGATCGCCACGCTGGCCGAGATTGGGGTGGGCACCATCTACTCTTACTTTAAAAGCAAGGAAGACATCTACGCCGACCTCTCAACCGACGTGTTCGACCAGCTTTACGATGCAATGCAAAAGGCAGCCGACGGTGCCGCCAGCCCCCCGGAAAAGATACGCAGCATCGCTCACGCCCTCCTGGAGTTCAGCAGCGATCACCGCATGTACTATGATTTCCTTGATTATTTTATTTCCACACCACGCACCATCTTCCCCCCTGAAATGAAACAGCGGGTGGACTATCACGGCAACCGCATACTTGAGCCTGTGGCAGAAGCAATACGGGAAGGCATTAACTCCAATGACTTCCGCCAGGTTGATCCCGGCCGTCACGCCCTCATCTTCTTCGGCGCCGTACACGGCTTTCTTCATTTCAGAAAACTGCAGGACACCGTACTCAAAAACGAGAACTTCAAAGACATGTACAACGAGACCATCCAGTGCTTCATTAACGGACTTAAGGGGTGACGAGTAACGAGTTAACCCGTCACCCGTTACCCGTCACTCTTCCTTACATTGCGCCTTAGCGGTGATCTTTTTTCGCTGTATTACTGTATTACAAAAAGATATTGACAAATCGCCTGTAATGAACGATGTTTGCTAAATGAACTATGTTCACCCTCGCCCACCACAGCACTGTTTTTAATACAACTTTTGGTGGAGGCTGCCATGCAGCAATCCAGTGCTCTTGAGAAAAAATCCATTACCCCGGGCTATGCCTGGTATATATTTGCCCTTCTCTTTCTTCTTTACATGTTTGATTATGTGGACCGGCTTATTATTGTATCACTTTTTCCCTTCATCAAGGCTGAATGGGGGATCAGTGACGCAAGCTGCGGGCTGCTCATCTCTGCCGTGTACTGGTCAATCCTCATATTCACCTTTCCGGTTTCCATACTCATTGACCGCTGGAGCAGAAAAAAGACCATCGGCATCATGGCCATCGTATGGAGCCTGGCAACAGGGGCCTGCGCATTTACCCGCAGTTTCGGTCAGCTTTTTGTGGCCCGCACCATAATCGGCGTTGGTGAAGCGGGGTATGCCGCCGGCGGCACCGCCATGATATCTGCCATATTCCCAAAAGAAAAACGCTCACAGGTGCTTGGCCTGTGGAACGCGGCCATTCCCCTTGGCAGCGCCATCGGTATTGCCGCGGGAGGAATCATTGCCGAGCATCTTGGCTGGCGCCACGCCCTCGGGGTAGTGGCCATACCCGGCTTTTTCATCGCAATCCTTTTTTTCTGGGTGCGGGATTATAAAACTATTGAGCTGGTTAAAAACCCCGTGGAAACTGGCAGCGACTTAAGCCAAAAAATGAAAAAGAGGGAGATAGCCGCCCAGTTTCTTAAAACCAGGTCGCTTATACTCACCGATCTTGGATTTGCCGCCAGCGCCTTCGTCACCACCGCCCTGCTCAGCTGGCTCCCGTCGTATTTTCACAGAACTGAAGGTATCCCCATCAGTGACGCCGGGATGAAGGGCGGTGCCATCATGTTTTTGGCCATTGTTGGGGCCCCCCTTGGCGGTTTCCTTGCTGACAAGTGGTTCGCCAAAACACCGCAGGGACGCATGCTGCTTCCTGCCGTGTCCACCACCGTCACCGCTGCCATTCTCTTTATCGCCTTCGTGTTCTTTTCGGGAACCATCCAGTACGTGATGCTTCTGGGGGCAGGGATCAGCGCTGTTGCCTTTATCCCGGCAGCCGTTGCCGTCACCCAGGAGGTGGTACACCCCGGTCTCAGGGCCATGTCACTCAGCATATGTGTGATCGTGCAGCATGTGCTGGGCAGCACACTTGGGCCTGTATTCGTCGGGGTGGTGTCAGACCAGTACAATCTTCTCACTGCCATGTCCATACTGCCTGTATTTTCACTTCTTGCGGGGGTATTGTTTTTCTGGGGATCCTTTTATTATGAGAAAGAAGCTGCCATGGTGGCACATGTTGATATTGAGATGGAATAGTTGGTTGTTGGTGAATAGTGGTTAGTGTTATGTACGCACATACAACCTTTCTGCAATATCCACAAGTCCTTCAAGCAGGTCTTCCAGTTTTGAAGCGGGAATATATGGGAAGATGTAAAACCCGTAGCGCAGGGTGCAGTAGATACCGTCATCATCAACGCGAAACCCTTCCAGGGCATATATCCATTCCTGGTAGAATGCCACCATGCGCCGCTGCAGTTCGGCATCCCTGCTGATACTTTCCCCGTCGTCACGCAGGGCCCGCCTGGTCTTGAATACCAGGTTGAACTGCCAGTCCGGAGTGCTGAAATCTATAACCTTTCCCTGCGGCCGCATGTTGGGTTTTGATATGGAAAGTTCCAGTCCTTCAATCCGTACCGGTGAATTCACCCGCACAAGGGGATTCATTGAATTATCGGGAATCACTTCCACGTGACATCCCCGCATGTTCCCGACGATCTTACCGAACTCTTTGTAATAGTCCGATTTTACGTGGGCAAGTCCCATGTTTTCGGCAATTGCGGGC
Source organism: uncultured Leptospiraceae bacterium (assembly GCA_964629365.1). Taxonomy (GTDB): domain Bacteria; phylum Spirochaetota; class UBA4802; order UBA4802; family UB4802; genus M55B154. The sequence goes on along the minus strand of CAZVRB010000136.1, from coordinate 1,853 downwards.
ATGCGCCAGAAGGAGATTTTTTTCATGGGCCAGTCAATGAAAGTCGCCTTCAGCATCCACACCAGCGCCAGTGGAGTGTACTGGGACGCCACCAGCAGGATGTTCAGTATCTTTTTTATTATGAGGTTCATGGTGTTCGTTTTTAAACCGCACGTGTTATATCACGAACCGTAAGTATTTCATCAGCACGAAGGGAAGCAACGCTGGATTCAGGAACAGTTATTACATTAATAGTTTCACCAAGGGCATTTATTACTTCAAGGACACATCCTTTTTCACCACCCGATGGATGTTCCACGTAATCTACAAGCACGGCAACATCGCCTTTCTTCAAGCCGTGCTCATCTATGTCATGCAGCAATGAAACTTTTTCGTACAATTTCATTTCAGCCTCTCTTACCGGGAATTAATGTAATAAACTGGAAGCGATTGTCAATCTTTCTTTCCAGCCATATTGTAGTTACAGGTATGCTTACATTGTTGAACCCATTGATTATACCATCAACTCGATAAAAAGTACCATAAACATTACTTTTTTCAATGGTTGCTTCATTATTTGTAATGA
>CAZVRB010000136.1:0-1188 GCA_964629365.1 uncultured Leptospiraceae bacterium | reverse complement strand
TGAAACCCGCTTTTGCCAGGTATTTGGACTTGTCATTATATTCTTTGTCAACCAATAGATAATCATTAAATTTATCTACAGGCATTTCTGCATCAGGTGGTATTTTCATATGATAAACCCCAAATTTTCTCTCAATAACTAATACGATGAAAACAGGGTAATCATAAAAAATTTTTTTATTTTTTACAAAAAAACATGATCAACCAATGGTACCCGGCCCTCCCCAGGCCATCCTCTTCACTAATGGTTTTCATGTGGGTGAACCCAGTCTTTTCAAAAAGCGCTTCATAATATTCTGACGGACGTAATACGAAGAGCCGCCCGTCACGTGACCGGTTTGTGGCGTCAATATCCGGACGTTCAAGTGGGACGGACAGGAGCAATGCTCCCCCCTGCTTCAGGTTATCCCCGATGCTTTCTGCCGCCCGGTGCACCTGGTCATCCGGCAGGTGCATGAGCACCGCGGCGCAGAGTATGCCGTCAAATTCACCGCCAAAGAATAGTGTGGAGGACGGGATCTCGCCGGTGACGTACCTTTCTTTTAGTTCCGGATATTCTCGTTTGGCGTGGGCTACCATCTCTTCGGATGCATCTATGCCATAAGCATCGTAACCGGTTTCCAGTAGTAGTCGCAGGTCACGTCCGGAGCCCGCGCCGATTTCAAGTACACGGCTTCCTTCTGGGAAGGCTTCGGTGAAGTGGGCGCTCACGCCTTTCTCGCCCTTGTTGTACAGGCGGGATATTTCGGACGTGCGGGTTGCGTAGTATTTTTTCGTGGGTTTGTCCATGGGGGGCATGGTATACCTTTTGGGGTGTGGAGCTCAACTGTTTTTGGGGGTAAAAACAGTTTTACTTATAAATAAAACATTTGACATTTTACCTGATAGTTTAACTTATATGTGAAACTATTAGAGCATTTCTCAACATACATTTTTTTTCAAAGCAGGGCTTTCGGAAAGAAATATTCGGGGGAGGTAGGCTTCCAGATTATTTCTTTTTTAGATTAATTTTTGGCAATACAACTGGATAGCTTTTATCATCCTCTTTACAATACCATTGTACTACATATTCTGCTTCTGCATCTTTTACAGAAAAACCTTTATCAAACCAGTAATTTAAATCATGTATACCTTTTTGGGAAATCATACAAGCATGATTGTTGTTTAAATAAAAAACATTATCATATTT
>CAZVRB010000135.1:0-6945 GCA_964629365.1 uncultured Leptospiraceae bacterium | reverse complement strand
CTGAACGGAATCCCCCACGCGCTGCGTCGTCCCCTTTAATAAAGGGGACTTGCATGGATGAAGCTTCCTGGTGTTCAATGCTTAAATCCGTCAGCCGTTACCTGTTACCACTTTACCTCAACCTCAAAGGTCTACCTTTACATGCTTAAATACTGTATATTTTCATACTCACGTGACCGGAAGCACACCCGGGAATAAACCGGTAAACATGCGGAATACATGTACGGGGTTGTACCTTCTCCCCGGGTGCCGGTTCACGTGATTATTGTCGTATATGCAATTATTTGAATTGACATGTACAGGTTAAGGGGGTATAAATATTAGACTTAAAAAAAATATAAAAGCACAAATAGCGGAATCAGGTGATACAACTTTAATATTTGCGTACAGGCCATTTTAACGTGGCATGTCGTCTTGTGCCCGCGTGAAATGGTCAATAATATCAATAATGGAGGACTTGATGAATTCAAGGAAAATTGTTGTACTGGTATGCGTAGTGCTGGTCACCGCGCTGGCAGCAGGATTTCTCGGAGGATGCGCGTCTGCATCCAAGGTGGACGTGTATTACAGGGAGGACGTGAATACCTCGGCCAGCAAGGTCATTGCGTTCCCAATGCTCCTGTGGGACGGGAAAAAACTTAGTAAGGCTGATTCCTATGACAACCCGGTAGCAGACGCCCTGATCGGTAAGAAGTGGACGGAATACCTGGGCACGGAAAACGCGGTGACGGTTCCAAGGCAGGCACTTGATACACTTCCCGGCGCGTGGAATGCCATTGACACGCTGGTGAAGGTGCTTGACAAAACCTCGGCCGTGGAACAGACGGGTTCACTGCGCAGGTTCCTCAACGCGGTGGGGAGCAAATTCGGCGACGGGGCCCTGGCCTTTGCGCTTGTCACAAAGAGCAAGGAAGAATTCGAAAACGCTGAAAGCATTCGGGTAAGCATGGGCCTTTTTGATACGAAAAAGCTTACCTGGAAATGGATTACACATACCACCAGTGAAAAGGGTATGATACCCATTCCCTACGAAAAGGTGGTACAGGACATGATCAAAGCCTCGTTTGACAGCCTCAAGGAAAAATCAGGCGGCCCGGTCAGGTAGCCTGCCATATAAAGCCTCATCGACCACTCTTTCCTCTCCCCCTTCCGGGGGGAGACCGGGATGGGGGTCGTTTTCGTCACCCGTCACCCGTTACCCGTCACGGTCTTCCCCCCCCGTCACTATATAATAAACCGATATTCTACCTCCCGGAGAGGTCATACAGTAAGCGACCCTGGTGATGGAGAGGAGAAATTTCATGTATTATGGGATCAATATGTATTTGACAGGAAGACATGGTGCTGTATTCTATTGGAGAGCGAATCGTAGAACATATAAAAAGACGACACGATGGTACAGCATGGCGGATAATTATAACAAGTTACTGATTGAAAACCTGCCCCTCGTTGAGAAGTATACCAGGAAAATCCTCCGTGACATGAATGCCGGCTATTCCGAAGCGGATGTAGATGATATACAACAGGACGTGTTTTACAAGATCCTGAAAAAAGGTATTGAGCAATTCAGGGGGGACAGCAAGTTCAGTTCCTACATTTTCATGATAACACGGAATGCCGTAGTTGATTACCTGAAAAAGCGTGACAGGATATCACCGGTAGATACCGATGATGAGGCGGTTCAGGGAAACACGAGTATGAAAGTTTCCGATTTCACCGAAATGTTCATAAACGATATGGAAATGGATGAAGTTCTGGAACTGGTTAATGCCGAAGTGTGCTCCATGAAGGAAGACCACAGGTTGATTTTCAAGATGTACTTCGTGGATCAGTGTACCCAGAAAGACATAGCCCGCATGATGCGCAAATCCCAGTCAACAATATCTGAACATGTAGAAACCATTCGGCGGGCACTGGCACAAGCACTCGAGAAACGCTATCCCGAAATGAAGAAAGGTATGCACTGATGATACATTCTGAACGATTACAGCGAATAATGCAGGCAGGCCCCTGTAAAAGAGACATGGAACAAAAGGTGCTGGGTGTGGCAGACGGGACCATCACCTCTGATGATACGATACAAAAGGTGTTTGCCCACATGGCCGAGTGCGATCCGTGCAGGTACCTCTACGAGGATTACTTTGCAACCCACGATGATAATGGGAACCTGGTTGAAGATGATGTAAATGAAGACCCCATTGAACTTGGAATGAAACTGGAAGGGGGTTCAATCGTGCCACTCGCCGATGACTTCATGGTTGAAGGCCAGCGGGCGGCGGTACTGTCGGGCGAGGCGGTGTCCATGGCTGAATACCGGGTGCCGGCGGGCGATGGTACCGTGGACGTGAAGGTCTATCCCGGCGAAGACACGGTGCGCATACACCTGTCAACCTCCATGGACGGTGACCGTGTTATTTTGATCTCATCGGGCAGCATGGAGACTGCAACGGTGGAAAAGGGCATTGCCCGTTTCGAGAATGTCGTGCCCGGCCGGGTTCTCCTGGTGATCAACATGCGTCATTTCGTCACAGTTAAAATTGAGAAATAATCGGCCGGTTTTCAACCGGCGAACGGTTCAATAACAACGGTGCAGCTTGTTTCCCCGGTTATCTTCATGGTTACCGGGCGGGAAAAACTCACCATGAAGGCCATGTCGTTTTCGCAGCCGGTCTGCGAACCGGTGAATATGCTTGAGATGACATCGGCGGCATGTCTACTGAAGTCGAAGGTGATGTTCAGGGCATGGGGCAGGTGCAGGGCGGGGTACATGTCGGCCCGTACGCGGAATCCCTGCCGTTTTTTAAGGATGTGCACGCTTGTAATGCCCTCGCGGGCACCATTTTCGGCGCATGTGTGCATAATGGCGTTGTCCTCCCTGTCACGTGAGATATGTATTCGCACGGTTTATTTGACGGGTAGGGCAGTAATTATAACGGTATTTTTTTATACAGAAAGGGAAAGTGTGCCATGATGAAACAGAACGTGTTTTACCTGGACGAAAGCGGTGGGTTCAGGGGAAACAGGAAAAAGCAGGACCTTGTGGGTGGTTTTTTCTCAACACGGGAAGTGACCGATGAAACCATAAGGAGTTTCTTTGAAAAGCTTGGCTACAGTGATTTTCATGGAATGGAGATCGATGATAATGCAGAGTACAGCCGTGTACTTGACCGGGTAATAGGGTTCTGCAATGAAAAGAAAATTGAACCGGTACTTTTCATCTCTACAAGAGGATTCTACATAATAGACGACAGTACAACCTACCTTAATGTTATTACCGACGGAATGGTGAAATGGCTGATTAAAAATTTACCGTACGTGAAAACATGTACTACCATTAACATGGTAATCGAACGCCGAATCAACACGGATAACAGGGAATATGAAAAAAGACTTCGAGAACGACTTGCAAAGGAAACTTATTTAAACCAGTCATTGCGGGATATACCGTCCTTTAACCTTGAGTTTGGTAACAAGAATACCCCCTCCCTCTGGCTGTCTGACGCAATCGTGCATGGATATTATCGCCGAAAAGACCTGAACAACGATACACGTGAAGCCTTCGAAAAGTGGATACATCCGAACAGCCTGTATGTATACAGGGAAAACCCGGGTGACAGGATAAGGGAGTATTTTAACGATGAGAATGTGCTACAGGGCCTTGTGCGGTTAACGGATAATTATTCCAATGATCCAGGGGAATACGGGAATCTTGCGGATGAAATTACCGGGAGAGTTGCCCAATACCCGGCAGGTTCGGTGTCAGCGGTCATGGAGCAACTCATCGCCTTCTTCATGGACAGGATAAACACCGGAAGGGACCTTGACACAGTCGAATACGTGGACACCTGGATACGCACCCTGCTGCCCCTTTTACAGGAAAAGACCGGCAAGGCGGGAGTTGCTGATCCCGCCGACCTTGACTGGTGTTACCTGCGTTTTTACGAGGTGCTGGTGAACGCGTACAACCATGCCGGGGCGGTAAAAAAGGCGGAACAGGCCTTCGCCGAAGTGGACGAAAAGGTAAAACACCTGGAACTTGACCTCTCCACCTACCAGTCGTGGGCACGGCTGCAGGTACTGCGCGGGGTACACCTCACCAACATGTACTGTTATGATGAGACCATAAGCCTGATGAAAGAACTGGATGACCACGTTGGCCAGGCCCTGTCCTTCCTGGATGAATCGAGTAAAAACATCACGGTTAAACCTTCCATTGCTGGTGAGATAAAAGGAACGATGCTGCAGGCCATGATGTACCGTTCGGCGGAAACCAAAAAAGACCGGGATGAAGTCCGGGCATTATCCGATGAGCTGCTTGACATGTTCCCGTTACAACAGGACCGTAACCGCCAGCTGCAGTACCGTTCACAGCTTGAGGCGTACGCCAATGATATAGACAAGGCGAGAACATACCTTGCCCTGGCCCTTGGGATGGAATACCGGGATGACGCTGAACTGTGCGGGAAGGTGCTTGAACGGGGAAGCAGTTTCGAGCTCTTGCACTTTTTGCGGGTATGGTACATGGAGATTGCCGCGAACAGGATGACGGGAAAAGAGTATTATGAGACCTTGAATGCACTTCGGCAAAAGCACTCACAGAATTATGAAAAAATTATACAAGCTGACACCTATCCCGTGCATACCATTCTGCGATATCTCATGGTGATCCATTACGCGGCCGGCACGGGCGGTGCTGTTGAAAAGGCCGGTGAATACTATAACAGGGCGGTTGAACTCTGCCGCAAAGATGATGCGCATGTAACCCTGCTGACACTTGCAATGGGCATCATGGCTGACAGGGCGTCAGTGCTGATGCGGGCAGGGAAGGAAAAGGAAGCCGGTAAAGCCCGCAAAGAGCTGTTGGAAAAGGCCGGTGCCATATACCAACAGGTGAAGGATACTCCCGTGGCAGCACACGTGCGCCATTCAATAGAAGAGTATGAAAACACGCCGGTAGAAAACTGGCTGGGGAAACTCCGGCACCTGTACCCCCAATAAAAACGGGTGACGTTACTTCCCGTAATAGACGTAGTTATACAGGGAAATGTCATCCTCCCCGAACTTTTTAGCCAGTGCCCGGTGGGCGGACGTGAATGCCTGGAATGGGGTCTTCTTCTTTCCCACCAGGTCGTCAAGGAAACGTTTCATGAACACCGAGCTTCTCTGGAACTCCAGCAGCCAGTTGGTGCCGATGTAGGTCTGGGTTCCTGCCTTAAGCAGGGCGTAGGCAAATGAATTGCGGCTGAAAAGCTCACCCCTGGCCGACTGGCACGCGTTGGATATCACCATGCGGGGCGGACGGTTGTAGAAGATACTGCAGTCCTCCACGCTGAAAATACTCCCGTCGCCGCATATCCAGCCGGTACTTTCCGGGGAATCCCCGTAAGAGGCATGTCCGTAATATATAATGGTGGAAAATTTCCGGCTTTCCCCCAGGAAGAACTTGAGCTGATGGCTGCTCTCCGCGGTCAACGAGGTGAAATGGTGCCTGCCCCCTGTGGGTACAAGACCCGCCTTAAGCGTGTTTACGTGCCCGTTGAACCCTTCAATCCCTTCACCGGAACCGCTTACCAGCAGCACCCTTTCATGGGTGTCATCACCGGGAGTACAGTCATCGGCAAAATCCATGTCCTTCTGCGGGATGCGGGCCATGGGCAGGGGCAGCCCGTACCTGTCTGACAGTACCGCCTCCCATGGGAAGGGGGTCAGTTCCTCGTCCATTACCAGGTTGAGATTGCCAATGTCACCCCTTTCCAGTCGCAGGTCAAGCTCGCGGGTAAGCAGCATCGTGCATACCAGGTTGGAGACCCGTTCAAAGATACCGGTAAACTCTTCCCCGTCCCTTTCCAGTGTTGCGTTGATCTGCAGGTTAAGCTGGTCCAGTCGCCTGCTTAAATTTTCACGCTCCTGCCGGTTCAGGCTGATCTCCCCCAGCCTGCGGGAATCGTTATGCAGGTCAAGTTCGTATGATATCCTGCCTTCCTGCCGGTGGTAGCCTATTCGCAGCTTATTCACCGGGGTGGCCTCGATCTCGGTTACCAGTTCGTCAGGCTTCTGTATGAACAGCACCTCCTTGCCGGGTTCGGGTACCCCGGATCCCATGTAACCGGCGCGGGAATCGATGTAGCCCAGGTCAACCCCCATGCCGTGGGCGATAATGCCAAGCTGTGTTGACATGATCTTCTTGCCGCCGGTGATGTCGCAGAGGAGGGGGGAGGCGTCGCGGTGATATCTCCCCATCACCTCCTTCATGATGGACAGGTTGTCATTGTGCCCGGTACGGTCAAGCTGTACCAGCTCCATGATGGCGTTTTCGCAGCAGGTTTCAAGTTGCGGCATCACCTGTGCCATCAGCTTTTCCTTGTCGGGGGTGTACATGATGACCAGGTGCCGGGGCATGATGGCCCGCACCATCAATATGGTGGGATCGGGGTTATGGGACAATATGGTAACAAGGCCGCTGTATTTTTCGCATCGGCCCTCATCCTGCATTCTGGCAACCTGTTCGCGAAGAGACTCGGCAACAAGGGGGGCGATCTTTTCACGGTATAGCGCCCGCCTTCCTGAAGGGTCTTTCTCTGCCTGCCATTTTTTTGTTAGTGATTTTATGGATGTCATGGGTGTACTGTACCGTGGTGCACACGTAAAAATCAAGTTAAATACGGTGGGGGGGGACGGTGATGCTGGCGCGACACGGCCTCGAAGCGCTGCATCCCGTCCCGGGGCGGGCGATTCATGGCTTGCGAATGAGCACGAAGTAGTAGGCCCTGGAGGGCTCCTCCACCACCTCGATCGTGGCGTCATCAGGCAGCGTGGCTACCAGCTCTTTCATCTGGCTGCGATCGCGGTAGAGCAGGGTCCAGTCGAGCACGAATTCGCCGAACCAGAAGTGTTCGTTGGGCCACAACGCGTTGCCAACCGCAAGCAGGCCGCCGGGAGCCACCC
>CAZVRB010000134.1:0-7011 GCA_964629365.1 uncultured Leptospiraceae bacterium | reverse complement strand
ACTTTTCACTTAATTCCATTTATCTGCGGTTAAAAAACATGTAGATTGCTATTTCATAGATTTTGGTTATTAAGAACTGTTTTCCATTCCCAAGAATCCGGGAAAAGTGAATTATTTAAACGAAAAAACCGCGGTATTGAATATACCGCGGTTTTTGGTTGTATACGGCAAAGCCGTATATAATCAATTAGAAGTTGTCACATAGAAGTTCGAAGTGCGCCTGTGGGTGAATGCAGGCCGGGCACTTATCAGGTGCACTTTCGCCTTCGTGAATATAGCCGCAGTTTCGGCATTTCCAGAGTGTTTTCTCGCTCTTTTTGAATACAGTACCGTCTTCGATATTCTTTAAAAGGCCAAGGTAGCGTTCCTCGTGATGCTTCTCAACTTCGGCCACCTTCCTGAAAAGAAAGGCTACGTCAGTAAAGCCTTCTTCTTCGGCTATCTTTGCTGCTTCTGGATAGAGTTTTGTATGCTCTTCGTTCTCACCCATCGCTGCCGCTTTCAGATTTTCAGCAGTAGTACCCACTTTCCCTGCGGGGTAGGTAGCGGTAATTTCAACGTCCCCACCTTCCAAAAAACTGAAAAACCGTTTAGCGTGTTCTTTCTCGTTGTCTGCTGTTTCGGTGAACATGGCTGATATCTGCTCGTATCCCTCTTTCTTTGCTTTTGACGCGAAAAAAGTATATCGTGTTCGTGCCTGTGATTCGCCTGCGAAGGCTTCAAGTAGATTCTGTTCGGTTTTCGTGCCTTTAATACTCTTCATAAAGTGTGTTCCTCCTGTTTGTTATGCTTTCCAGAGACCATGCAGGTTGCAATATTCTCTTGTAATTATATTCGACCCTTCAATCTTAAAAACGGCAACAGGTTTGTCTCCCGGCTCAAGAAACTGGCGATAACTTTTCCCGTCGGAGATAACCTGTATCCATTCAATATAATGCTTGTCCTCCATTGGATGTTCAACACTGCCAACCTGTACTTTTACGCCGTCAGCGGTTTTCTCTACATCCGGGACATGCTTTTCTTTCGCCGCATCAACGGTGTTTTCCTGCTGTAGTTTCATGGGCTCTCCACAGCATACCAGTTCTCCACCGCCAACATGAAGTACTTCTACGATGTTACCGCATACTTCACATTTATATACTTCAAGTTTTTCTTTAACCATTTGAGTCCTCCATATATTATTTAGTGCTATTGTTTTATTGAAACTTTACCCTTGAAAATTCTGTACACGTAGAAGGAGTACAGTATAACAACGGGCATACCGATTAGTGCAATTATTGACATTGCAGTAAGTGTTATCTGTGTTGAGGACGAATTATATATTGTCAGGTTGAATGCTTCATTCACCGTAGACCTTGCCAGGTTGGGATACATCGTGGTTCCCACTATTCCCCAGAGACCGATAAAGGCCAGTGATGATGACATAAAGGCTTTCCGGTCAAATCCATTTTTTGACCACATGTACACACCTGAAAGTGCTCCTACGGTCACTATGGCCGCAATCCAGACGGGAAACCTCGAGAGTGTTTGCGGAAGATAGATGACTGTTACAATGAATGACAACACCAGGGCAACGGCGTATAGTGCAAGTATCCTGTTTACCAGCATCTGTGCCCGTTCCTGTACAACACCGTCTGTTTTATGTGCGGCGTAGGTGGCACCCTGGAGCAAAATTGCTGCAAGGCCGAGAATTCCAATCACAAGTGGATAGGGACGTAAAAGTGTGAAGAAAGTTCCCCCGTAGTTCATGCTGGCGTCGATGGGTATGCCTACAAGCAGGTTTCCAAGGGCAACCCCGTATAGTATAGAGGGCACAAGGCTTCCCACAACAAAAGCCCAGCTCCAGATGTTTTTACGTTTTTCGTCATAATACCAGAATTCCATCGATACTGCCCTGAATATGAGGGCGAAAAGTACCAGCATTAGGGCAAGGTAAAAACCGCTGAAAACCGTGGCATAAGTGTGGGGGAAGGCGGCGAACAATGATGCGCCGGCGGTAATTATCCACACCTCGTTACCATCCCAGAAAGGCCAGATAGCGTCCATCACCTGTTGCCGTTCACTGTTTTTCTTCGCCAGTGCCGGCATCAGCACGGCTATTCCAAGGTCGAAGCCGTCAAGTACGGCATACCCGATAAATAAAAATCCTATGATAAAGAACCAGGCATTCTGTAATATTTCAATGGTTTCCATGATAGTCCTCCTCCCTATTAATATCCTGCTTCATCGCCTGTTTGAGGCCCTTTCTCGATGAGTTTTAAGAGAATAAAGATAAAGAGCACCAGAAGCAGGGTGAATATGGCGAAAAACATTATCAGGGTGAAAAGGATCTGACCCGCGGGAACTACGATGGAAGCTGCCGCTGATGTTTTCAATACCCTGTAGACTGCCCAGGGCTGTCTACCCACTTCGGCTGCTATCCATCCGAATTGGTTTGCAAGGTGGGGCAATGGTATGGCAAGCACAAGTGCCCATAGAAACCATCGTGTTGATATAAGTTTTCTTCGAGCCATGAGTACCCCGCCGATAATGGCCATCAACGCGAACAATGTTCCCAGGCCGATCATTATATGATAGGAGAAGTAGGGCAGCATAACCGGGGGCCATTCGTCCCTGGGAAAGGCGTTCAGCCCCTTTACCTCGGCGTTTGGATCGAAATGCGCAAGCAGGCTTAATAATTTCGGTATCTTGATCTCGAAGTAGGTTTTCTGCTCGTCGGCAATTGGTATACCGATGACAGACATGGGCGCTCCCTTCGTGGTTTCCCACAGTGCTTCGAATGCTGCCATCTTTTCCGGTTGAAGCTGTGTTACCTGTACCGAGTGGATGTGACCGGAGACAAATTGTAATATAGCCATAGAAATGAAAATAGCCATTGAAACTTTGATGACCTTCTTCGACTGTTCCACATGCCTGTCCTTGAGAAGGTACCAGGCACTAACGCCTGCCGTAAAGAGGGTGCCCGTGATCCAGGCGGCAACCACCACATGGAAAAACCTGACAAATGTAGATGGGTTGAAAATTGCAGCGAAAAAGTCTGACATCACTGCCCGTCCTCCCTCCATTACGAAACCGGCGGGAGTCTGCATCCACGAATTTGCTATCAGTATCCATAATGCCGAAAGATGTGCCCCCAGGAATACCATTATCGTGGCAAAAAGATAAAATCCCCTGGATACCTTTTTTCTGCCAAACAGGAGTACGCCGAGAAAAACAGATTCCAGGAAAAACGCGAAAATACCTTCAGCAGCCAGTGGTGCCCCGAATATATCACCAACCATGCGGGAATATTCAGCCCAGTTGGTTCCAAATGAAAATTCCAGTACAATACCTGTTGCAACTCCCAGTGCGAATATGAGGGCAAGAATCTTTATGAAAAATGACGAGATTGACTTGTACAGTTCTTCATTGGTCTTATAGAACATTGACTCGAATATAACTATTATCAATGTGAGTCCAAGTGTTAGTGGCGGAAATATGAAATGAAAACCAGCGGCAAGACCAAACTGAATTCTTGAGAGCAGTACCGCATCCATGTTATACCTCCTGGGAAATGTTGCCCTGTGCCCTTTTTTTGCACAAGGGATTGGTTGTCGTATTCATATGACAACCGCCATGGATGTATATAATTCCATGGCGGTTAAAGTGTTTAATCAACTGGTTCAAACTGATCTTTTTCGGCTCCGCATACAGGGCACACCCATTCATCCGGAATGTCTTCAAACTTGGTGCCGGCTTTTACGCCGTTATCGGGATCACCTTCAGCGGGATCATAAATATAGCCGCATACTGTACATTCATATTTCTGCATGTTATTACCTCCAGGGCTTCTTTGTGTGTATACTATATAGTTATTACATGAATACATGTAATTCTATAGGCTGATTGTTTATGCGTTCGAGACAGAATAACCTGAATCATGGATAGCCTGTAAAATATCTTTCTCAGGAGCATCTCCTTTTACGGTGACCAGCTTTTCATCGAGGTTGATATTTACAGACTCTATATCTTTAAGAGAAGATATTGCTTTCTCTATTCTCATCTTACAGTGATTACAGGTCATGTCCGATACGTGAAACTCATACTGCATGGTGCACTCCATCAATTGAATATAGCTTCCGAACCTGGAAGCAACTTGTACTGTGTGTCAATGTTAAAGTTGCGCTCTGTATTTCGCCTGTTGTAATAGTATTTATCAGAATCGAGTAAAAATCAAGCCATATTTTGCAATAAAATGTAACGATAACAAACATGTAATATGTACAATGGTGGCATGCACATATGCCACTGTCAATAATATTATGCATTATTCGCAGATATTCAATTCTTTTTGAGAGAAGTGTTGCATGAATTACAGATACCCTTCATGTTTATCTGGTATTCTGTAATGATGTGGTCACCGATTTGCTGCAATTCTTCAAGGGCGTTACCAACTTCCACATCATAGATTTTACCGCATCGTGTACACTTGAAATGGCCGTGGGGTGAGGTGTTAATATCGTACCTGGATTCGTTTTCTTCAATTGAAAGATGTGCTACAAGACCTTTTTCTGAAAACAGGTTTAATGTATTATATACAGTGGTTTTGGACAGGGTTGGTATGCTTTCCTCAAGTGCGCGATAAATCACATCAACATTTGGATGTATCCTGTTATTTCTCAGAAATTCCAGTATCTTAATCCTGTGATAAGAAGGTGAGATGTCATTGCTTTGCAAATATTTCTTTAATTCTTCCATATCGCCTTTCACTTTTATATTTATTGTAAATTTATTGCTATAAAATTATTGTAACCATTACATAATATAACAATATTCCGGGAAAAATGCAATTATTTTTGATAATTACATAGTATTAAGAGCTGATGCGATGCTGCCTGTTATTTCTTTCAGGCGTGCTTCATCAGGGATGTATTGTACCTTGATACTGTGTAACAGTGAATAGCCGCATTCTTCAAGTGACTTTTCAACCTGCCCTATACTCTGCCCGCCCCAGCCGTAGGATCCGAATGCCAGGCCAACCCTGTTTTTCGGTGATAATCCTTTCATGTAGGTGAGAAATGCTGCGACGTTGGGGAGCATATTATTATTGAGGGTTGGTGAACCCACGCATATATATTTCGCGGTAAGCACCTCCGTCATTATGTCAGAGATATGTGTATACTTGAGATCATACAGGCTGGCATGGATTCCCTTTTCCTCGAAGGCGGATTGTATGGCCCCGGCAATCATTCTTGTTGAATTCCACATGGTGTCATATATGATCAGTGCTTTTTCTTTTGTGCTGTTGGCGGCCCACTTGTGGTATTCGGTAACTACGGTGTCAATACTTTGTCTCCAGATAAGACCGTGGCTGGGGGCAATTATTGAGATATCAAGGGCATCAACCCCTTCAAGTACTTTCTGTACCTGCTTGCCGTAAGGAAGAACGATATTTGCGTAATATTTTTTCGCTTCTTCCATGACGATGTCCAGCTGGTATTCATCATCAAACCGTTCTGCTGTGGCAATATGCTGACCGAAGGCGTCATTTGAGAACAGGATGTTATCGCCTGGGATGTAACAGGCCATATTGTCAGGCCAGTGTACCATCTGGGCAAGAATGAACTGCAGGGTACGCTTCCCGATATCAAGGGTGTCCCCGGTTTTTACTACCTCAACCTCGAGATCTTCGCCGTAATGGGCATGAAGCCCCTTCTGTCCGTTGGGTGACGTCAATATTTTCGCGTTTGGGCAGATTTCTTTCAAGCGGGGTATTCCGCCGGAATGATCCATCTCAACGTGATTTGAAATAATATAGTCTATCTTCGCGGGGTCAACTACACGTTTTATCCGGTCAAGCATTTCGTCAACCATGTAGTGTTTTACCGTGTCGATCAGGGTGATCTTTTCGTCCATTATGAGGTACGCGTTATAGGTTGATCCACGCTGTGTGAGGTATCCATGGAAATTTCGAAGGTCCCAGTCTATGGCACCAACCCAGTATATGTCATCAGTGATTTGTACAGGTTTCATGTGTGCTTCCTTTTATCATTGTGTAAGTATGTGTAGAATGTATTGTATACTATATTGCTAAAATGAAATATAGTTCGTCAACTGAAATTAACAAAATTTATCAGTTTACAGGAGCTTCCTTCATTTAAGAACTGCAGGGAAGAAAAAAAGTTGAACAAACAGCAGTATAGTAATACTGTAGTATAACGATAATACAATTACGAGGTCATGATGATGAAAATGAATAAATTATTCATACCATGCGTCATTGTTCTCTGTGTTTCATGCGGCAGTTCTCAAGATTACCTGCGGGATATTCCCCGTTCAAAAAGAAAGGCCCTGGTTGTATTAAACTTCAAGAATAATACCCCCAAAAGCCGGGCGCTTGAATACCAGCCATGGGAATTCGGTCTGGCATCAATGGTGATGACTGATATCGAGGCCATCGGCATGTTCAACATTATTGGAAAAGAACGGCTGAAGGACGTGGTGAAGGAGCAGGAATTTCAGCTAAGTGGTATGGTGAATCCGGATGATATTACCAGGCTTGGAAAGCTGACGGGGGCAAACTATATTCTTACCGGTTCTTTTATGGAGATGAGCGGGCAGCTTCGGCTGGAGTCACAGGTTTTTTCGGTGGAGAAGGGGGCACAGCTTGGAACCGCCTCGGTGACCGGGCAAACCGGCAGTTTCTTTGATCTTGAAAAAAGGCTGGTGGTGAAAACGACCGAGTACCTGGATGCCATGCTTACCAGCCAGGAGCAAATGCAGATAACGAAGAAGGTTGAAACAAAATCGGTGGCGGCATCATTGAGTAATTATCGTGGTGAGTTGGCGGTAATGGAAGCAGAAGAATTAAAAGGCAGAGGAAAAGAAGAAGAGGCCAAAAGGTACATACAGGAAGCAAAGCAGAGTTTTGAAAAGGCCATTCAGATTGACCCAGAGTACGAGAAGGCAAAGAAAAACCTGTCAAAGATATCACTTGCCATACCAGTTACCCTGTAATAATGAATTAGAAAA
>CAZVRB010000133.1:0-7047 GCA_964629365.1 uncultured Leptospiraceae bacterium | reverse complement strand
ATACCATATCAAACAAAATACCTGGGTATAAGATACACAACCTGTTTCAGAAGATTCGCGGTAAACGTCCTCCTGCTTTTTTTACGAAGCCTGAAACAAATAAAAACCACAAACAAAATACCTGCACCAATCAGTATCGTTTTCATATCACCTCTCCTTTACTTTTCATATTTTGCTATCAGGTCGGCCGCGATCATAGCCGAAGCGGTAACGGTAGGAACACCCCCGCCGGGATGGGTGGATGCCCCCGCCAGGTAGAGCCCGTCAACATGTCTAGATTTGGCAGAAGGCCTGAACATCATTGAATGGGGCAGATCCTGCCTGAGAGCATAAATAGCTCCTTCGGGAGATCTCAGCCTTCTCTCAAAATCAACCGGTGTTGATAATTCAGAAAAAACAATATGGTCTTCAAGACCAGGCAGGTATGTATTGGATAAATACTTAATAATACTTTCTTTCATGGCTTCCCTGTTCTGGTCCCAGTGACCGTCTTTAAGCCTGTAAACACCGGGGGCCAGGGTAACCGCTATAATATGTTGACCTTCAGGGGCCAGGCCAGGATCAGATTTGGTGGTCCAGCTCAGTATGCCGAACTGCTCCCCGGGAAAAGAGCCTTTCAAATAGTGGTTATTCCAGTAATCGTTAACCTGGTCCATTGGAAGGGTCATAAGGGTGTGGTGGTCATCCAGCGGCGGCTTATAATCAATACAGAGATAAAGCATTGGTGTAGCCATTGAGTAAGTATAGCTCTTTAACCCGGCTTTCGCCAGCCACGGGAGATGCTTTTCTCCCACCATTTCAAGATACATCTTCTTCGCGTTGATATTCGAAACAACTATGCCGGCGGTAATTTCCGTACCGTCATCAAGCTTCACTCCCCTGACTTTTTTATTTTCTATAATGATCTTACTAACCCCGCAATTAAGCCTGGTCTCCATGCCTGCTCTTTCACCGCATTTTTGAAACCCCCGTGGTATCCCTATCATGCCTCCCTTGCTGTAATAAATACCCCCATGTTCAGCATAGGGAATCATGGCAAAATGACCCGGAAGGAGGGCGGGAGGCAGACCGGCGTAAAAGCTGTGAAAAGAAAGCGACTCCACAACCTTCTCATTTTTAAAGTACTTTCGTATAATACCCTCATAACTGCCGAAAAACATACTGTTGTATTTCAGCAGGGCTGGAGTTGCGGCAAAAAGCTTTATAACATCAGTTAAATTTCTCGCCGGACTGACAAAAAAGCCCTTTAGAGCGGCATCGAGAAATCCCTGCATTCTTTTGGAATATTTTCCCCAGCCTTTTTCATCGCCGGGGGCTATTCTTCGGATCTCCTTCGCGGTTTCTTCAAGGGATATTGGATACCTGACCCTTGAACCATCATGCAGAATAGCTGAAAAGACCGGATCAACGGATACCAGGTCTACCTCTTCAGCAAAGGATGTACCCATCCTCTGGAAGCACCAGTCAATAACCTGGGGGAACTCGATGATAGATGCCCCGAGATCGATTTTGAAACCGTTTTTTTCAAAAGTTGAGCAGCACCCCCCTATTCTCTCGCTTTGTTCAAGGACAAGGACCCTTCGTCCCTGGTGGGCAAGAAGTGCACCCGCACCCAGGCCGCCGCAGCCGGCACCGATAACAATTACATCATAATCGTTCATAACTCACCTCGCATGGTTAATAACAGTAACAGCACCCCGAACTACAAAACGGCAAAGTTATGCTGTCCGAGTATAACCTAATGAGTACGGGCTATCTTGTAATTAACCCATGTTAATAGACTGATTTTTTTTATTTGAGGTCAGATCTTTTTCGCAGGCGGGACAGGGCCACATCTGTTACTCCGAGATATGAAGCGACATGATACTGCGGGATACGTTTGATTAAACCGGGGTATTCTTCAACAAAACGATGGTAACGAACTTCCAGTGAATCGAGGAGAAACTCCTTTTCTCTTTTTTCCATGTGACAGATAAAGGACATGGCTGCCAGCCGAACCAGCCTTTCCCAGCAGGAGTGTCTTGAATACATAATCTCCAGTGAGGCCCTGGTTATAACCAGTACCTCGGTATTTTCAAGGGCCTGGATAAAAAAACCGCAGGGCATGCGGTGAAAAAGTGAACTGAAGGAGCCGAAAAACCTGTTATCCATTACGAAATATTTATTGAACTCTTTGCCTGAATCAGTGATATAAAAATATCTCACCAGGCCGCTGCAGATAGAGAATACCCTGTCCAGGTAATCACCGGCTTTTACAAGAAATGAATTTTTAGGGAATGTTAAGATCTGAAAATGCTTAGCGGCATAATCCCATTCGCTGTCAGGGATCGTGACATCATATTGTATACTCTCACGCAAAAGCTTCAGGGCCTGATCTTTCTTATCTGCGTTATTCATGTTCCCCAGCTTGGAAACCCTGTCAGCTGACAGGTCTCAAATAGAAAACGTAAAACGGTAATGCCTTCAAACCGGATACATTAAATACTTTCTGAAAGATCATTACCCATGTCAAGCCCTTTCACTGTGGGGGGTCTCTTTACGCCTTATATGCCGGGATAGTTGCCGCCTGTAAATAACACAGTAAGCAAGAAACTCCCCCTGTCATTCCTGCGCAGGCAGGAATTTCTCCCTTTACACTACTGGTTCAAGAGATTCCGGCACACCAACCGGAATAATAGCGCGGTCAGTGAGAAACACTTGCAACACAAAACTCACGATTAACGAATCACGACTTACGACTTGTACGCTTTCCTGGTCAAAAACCCCGATAAAAATAACGCCAGCAGGGTGTAGACAATAAAAATGTAATACCCCGGCTGAAGGGATGTACCGTTGGTGGTAGAAATCATCACTTCCCTGCTTATGTAACTCAGCTGTCGTAACTGGCTGGTTATAATTCCATTAAAACCGATATATGCCATGAATATGGCGATCACCATAACATCGGCCATAGACCATTTACCTGATTTTAAAACAAAAAACCTGATTACCGGGTTCTCCCTTGCGTTGTGAAAATTATAATAATGCCCAAGCGTAGAGATGATTTTCAACAACGGGAAAACAACACTGAAGGTAATCATCAGGATTCCAACAAGTTTCATCTTGTAATCTGAATGGTTAACCATGATCCAGAATACATCAATAATACTTTTACTCTGAAAATACAATACCTGCTCATTAAACTGTATGGGGTGCCCCATCAAAACAAAGCTGAGCCGGGAGATTTGCGCCTCCATGTCTATCATGGGGGTGGTTACACCGGCCGCAAGCAGCATGACAAGAGACAGTATAAGAAAAAAATACCGTGAGGGGCTCAGGGGCCCTTTGCTCAATCCGGACCAGGCGAAAAGGATTACGGACAGAACAACCAGCAGCGTACCCTCGGTAAGAATTCGACTTTCCATGGCAGAAATTTTCTCGTGGAGACTGGTTTTCGCGCTTTGAATATCGTCTGCGTCATTTTCCCGCAGTATGCGTTTTAAACGGGAGCTTTCCCGTATATCGAAGGTTTTATCCAAGTAGGTATCCAGCCGCTTGTGCATCAGCCCCTTGACCTTGTTCATAGTTTTTATGGCCGTCATTTCCTGGATGAGGGCGTCGGCATATTGGGGAATGCCTTTTTTTATATCTTTCATGTCAACAAAAGTATTTATGAAACCCTGCTTTATCCAGCCTTTCACCGTGCCGGCGTTGGACTTTCTGATCTTATTGTCAACTTCATCAATCAACCTGTTTAAAAGAACTTCGATTTCACGTTTTAATGCCCGCTCATTCTTTTCCGATATGTGGAGGGTGTTTATTTCATGTACCAGTACCACACTGACCTTTTTTTTCCATTCTCCAACGTTTAACAGACCGTGTTTCACATGGTTGAGCTCAGCATAATCGGTTTTATATTTCTGGTTGGAAATCGAATGTATAATAAACTGATAACATATAATGAATGATGCCATTATGATTATCAATTGTATGGTGAATTTCAGATGTCTCACGGTGGGTGTTTCTCCTGGTACAATACGCAGAAATATTTGAGTCGTGCCGGAAATCCCGTTAGTAACGAACTTTAATACAGATGATACTGTATACTACCCGGCTTCAAAAGATTCAACTCTTTCCTTGAGCTTTTCAGAAAGATCAGCTATAAGCTGGGAGTTACCCGCTATCTGCTCAGAGCCCGTGGCGTTTGCCTGGGTAAGTTCGTTTATTACCGAGATAGATTTGACAATTTCATTGGCCGCGTGTTTTTGTTCAGTTGCTGCTCCGAAGATCTCATCAGAACGGCTTTTTACCGTGATGGATTCATCGTTTACCTTTTTATTTGTTTCGAGCTGTTCCAGCATGCTTGAATGAATTACTTTGTTGATCTTGTCGCTTATTTCGGTAATGCCCTCTATAATTGATGATATTGTTTTGACTGTGGCCTGAACACTGGTCATACCGCTTGAAATATACCCCCCGGTTTTTTTGATGAGAGAATCAATCTCTTTAACACTCTCTGATGTCTGGTCTGCCAGCTTTGAGATCTCGTCAGCGACAACCGCAAAGCCTCTTCCTGCATCGCCGGCCCTGGCTGCCTCGATTGACGCGTTAAGTGAGAGCAGGTTAATCCTGTCTGAGATATCGTTTATTATCGAAACTATACCGCTCATCTGTGTTGAACTGCTTCCAATGTTATTCATACTTTCAGTCATCTCTTTCATTACATTCTCACCGGTTCTGGCTTCATGGCTCACCTGGTCTGCCAGTGATGTTGTTTCGTCAACATCAACATCAAGGTTTTTAATGCTTTCAGAGAGCTGGTTTATGGTATCCATCAACAGGTTCATCCGGTCAAGCTGATATTTTGCACTGTCAGCCACGTTTTCAACACCGGCGGATATCTCTTCAACTGTTGCGGTTATCTCTTCAGCCGAAGCGGCCTGGTGCTGCGCGTTTGTGGAAAATGACGATGATACATCTGCCATCTCTCCCGATGCGCTTGATAGTTCAAAGGATATCTCTTTTATTGAATTTAGAAGGTTTTTAATGCGTTCATACTGTTCACGGTTATCTGCTTCTTCTTTAAGCTTTACAAGGGTTTTTGTATTTATTGAAAGAAGCTGATAACTCATAACATAGATAATAAGCGCTACAAAAGTAAAGTTGGCAAGCATAACCCGGGCTTCATCCATGGGAAGTATATCCCTGTATAATGTAGAAGTGTATCCAACGGCAATGGCTATTATGAATACAACAGTTGTCAACCGCCTCCCGGAAAAAAGAGAAGCAAACACAATAAAGATTATTAAATGATAGATACCCCACACCACACCATTGTCAAACTGCATCTTTCCGAAGAATGAATAGAGGGTGAATGAAAATATGGCGAAAAGAACAGTAGCATTTGCCGCAATAGTATACATACCCTGTTTTAAAAAAAAGAGACTTAAAAGCATTCCGGAAGTCATTGAAACCAGCATAATATTGAGCAGTGAAACAAGCGGCCTTTCAGTAAGAATGTTTAAGGTTAGAAGAAGAGTGGGAAGTACTAAAGTAAGTATGATGTTTAAATAGAAAAGGGTATGGGACTTTTGTTTAAGTATAAATTCACTATCTTCGTATGAAGATAAAAAATATTCAGATATTTTCATGTTAAGGAACCCCGATTAACCGTTTTTATACAATATTTCATTATAGTTCATATTTTACGGGGATACTATTAAAATTTGGGGGATACATAAAAAATTTCACTCTTTCCGGATTATTGGGAATGGAAAACAGTTCTTATTAACCAAAATCTATGAAATAGCAATTTACATAATAATAATTATGCCTTACATTTCAAACCGCTTCCCGTTGGCCCTGCAGCAGATCGTTCATATTGCGTGAACGCTCTTCAAGCCTTTTAGATAGATTCTGTATATCCTGCAGGTTAGCGGGAATCTGGTTACCCGAATCCTGCATTCGCTTCATCCACTCAACAATTCTCTGCACGAAGGCGGTCAGCTTTTCGGTATACTCGATTACATCCCTGGCCGCCTTATCTACTTCCACCGTGCTTGAGTAGAGTATCTTGCTTTCTTCGAATTCCTTGTACGTATTTTCATTCAGACCTTTCATAAACTCCGAGTTTTCCCTGACAAAAGAAATGGTGTCATTAAAATACTCGGCAAGACTCTCGGTCATTGAAGAAACAGTCTCGATATTGTTTACGGTATTCCTGATAATGCCTGCAATCTCCTTTGATGAATCGATACTCATGGTGGCAAGCTTTGAAATTTCGTCGGCAACAACCGCGAACCCCTTACCCTGTTCGCCCGCCCGGGCAGATTCAATGGCGGCGTTGAGAGACAGGAGGTTGGTCTGATCTGCTATTTCACTGATGGTTTTAGATATCTCTTCTATCTTCTGTGAATTCTTACGCATGTCATTTATTGACATAACCGTATCATTGATGTGTTTCTCATTTACCGCGGCCGACTCGAGGGCCTTTTCAGCATTATTGCTCTGCCGGGTACTGTCATTATATATACCCTCCATCAGCACTGATATCTCTTTTATCTTGGCAAAATTATCCTCAACAATGGTATACTGTGAATTTGACTTGTCCCGAATATCACCGATGCTGCCTGAAATATTGCCCGACAGGTTCACCACTTCAGAAAGCAACTCTGAATGTTCACTTACGATATCGGCAATTTCAACAGTAGAGGCGGTTAGTTCTTCACTACCCGTCAGAAGCTCACCCGCAGTTTCGTCTACCGTGGCCAGTATGCCCCTGGTTTTTTCATTCTCTTTTTCTATTGTGAGACGCTGCATGAAATCCTTACGCAGGTAAAACTCAATGGTATAGCATGCGAAAATACCCACAAGGTTTGAGGAAATAAAGAAAAAATTGTTATTAATGAAAATTGGAAGGTCTTTACCGGACATACCACCAGTGAGACGGCCGTTTGCTATTATTTCAACAAGGGCATATCCCAGCCACACCAGCATTGAAGAGGCCACCGCGTACAGTATTCGCATACGTGAAAGGGCGTATATCCATAGAATAACCAGGAACAACCC
>CAZVRB010000132.1:0-7107 GCA_964629365.1 uncultured Leptospiraceae bacterium | reverse complement strand
CATGGAATTATTCTTTCACAAGGAAGGCCCCTACTGGATGTTCGTATACGAGTAATTCCCATGTACCAATAAAAAATTGATATTGACGTCACATTTTGCTAATTTAGAATGTACACAGTGTTATATTATAGTTGCTTCTGCCCTCATGAACACTGTAATAATCGGGTTAATCTGAATATAATCGACACAGATACAGAAATTATTCTGTTACGTTTGTATTTTTTGTGCCTGAAAACGAGATTAAAGAAGGAGAAAATTCAATATGGTAGAAGAAGGAAAATACGTTGCCATCCAGTATACCGGAAAATTTGACGATGGACAGGTTTTTGACAGCAGCACACAGGAACAACCCTTCGAGTTTAAAGCCGGATCAGGCATGGTTATACCGGGACTGGATAATGGTATAATGGGTATGAAGGTTGAAGAAGAGAAAGACCTGGTTATTCCCCCCGAAGAAGCATACGGGGAGTATGACGAGAAACTCATATATACTTTTCCAATTGAAGAAGTTCGTCAGCAGTTTGAACCCCAGGTTGGTATGACTATCGGTGTTCAGCTTGATAACGGCGCGCAGGTGCCGGCATTAATTAAAGAAGTATCAGACTCGGAAATATTTCTTGATATGAATCATCCCCTTGCCGGAAAAACACTGCATTTTAATATCAAGGTGGTTGAAGTAAACGACGAACCTAAATTTGCCGCGGCTGATGGTTGTTCAGGATGCAGCGGTGAGAGTGACGGATGCAGTTGCTGATGTAAATCGGCACAGGCAGATCCCGAAGTACAAAAAAGTCATCCCCTGGCAGACGGGATGGCTTTTTTTTATACAGCCACCCCCTGCAGCAGGGATTCGGCCTTCTGGTATTCCCCTTTAAAAATGTACAGCATACTGAGATGGGTGTACTCCCTCAACGAGGGTTTTGAGTCCATTATTTTTTCTTCCATCTCCTGTATCTTGCCTTCTACGTCCCCAATCTCTTTTAACTTGTTTTCATACGTAAGACTCTTAAGGTAATTCTTGAACTTTGAATACCTGGGGCTTGATTCAAGTGCTACCGTAAGGTATGAAACCGCCTTATCAAAATCTCCAAGGTGATAATAACAGAACCCGTAATACCGGTTTAAAAACACCGTGTCATCCGCAATATCCCGTATCCTGTCCAGGCATTCTATTGTTTTGGCATACTTCTTCCATTCGTAGTAAATGTAAGCGAGAAGGTAATTCGCTTTCAGGTGTTTCTTTTCATACCCCGTCACCACGTTGAAGTATTTCTCGGCCTTCTTGTAATCCTTCAGGTTGAACCATGCCATTCCCGTATAAAAGTTGCCTTCAAGAAAGTTTTTTTTCAGTTCAATGGATTCGGTAAAAAATTTGAGGGCTTTCTCGTTATCACCGGTGTTATAGTATTCTACGCCGATGTTCAACAAAACCCGGTGATTTCTTTCAATTTTCAACGCCTTCTGATAATTGCGTATAGCAAGATCCCGCTGTCCAATACGTGAATAGATCTCCCCCATGTTATTATATGCTTCAATGAAGGTTGGATGTATTTCAATTGCCTTCATGTATTCATTCAGGGCTGTGTTATACTCACCACTGGTTGATAATGACAGGGCGTGATTGTATATTGATACCGCTTCTGTTGGTACACCGGAATGTTTCATGTTCTTACCTCGTAGCTCATTTTCTTAATCACACTGTAAGCGAAGATCTGTCAATGCACGGATAGAACCTCTACTACACGTATCGGTTTGGCAGAAAGTTTCTTTTAGAAGAAAATCAGCGAAACGCCACCCGCGATTCACCGTTTGAAGGAGCTATGAGTTCCCGTCGACCCGAGGTATAGTGAAGAATGATATGGCGCTCAGTGAAATGATAGAAGTAGAGATCTTCTTCTACAAGGTGATGCCACAATGGTTTCCCTTCTTTGCATTCAACCTTGATGAGATAATATTCTGATTCTTCATTCACGAAGATCAGGTACAGGTAGCCCCCGTACAGCACCTGCATGAATGACTTTCCGGGTATATACCAGGCGGTTGAACCGTTGTCCTTGTATATGGCCAGGAAACTTCCGTAAATGTCATCTCCCACGCATGAAATATAGTAGCGCTTGTCGTCTTCCAGGATATTCCCGATTGCCTGCACCTGGTTGAGTTTTTTCACCCATTTCTTCCTGGGAAGGGGCAACTCTTCCATACAGGTAAGCACAGCCTTATCGAAATTAAACGTGAGGCTTCCCCCTTCAACCGTGTATTTCTGCACATTAGCATTTTCTGTGGGCATAATTACCAGGTCTAGGCGATACTTGCAGGGTTAAATATCCCTTTCAATTTTAATGCTTCAATAATCAGCATGGCCGTATTCTCTATTGAGTAATCTGAATTATTTATAACCAGGTCGTAATTATGTGAATTACGCGGGTCAAAATTAACAAATTCCTTCAGAAACCCCTCCCTGTCCTCTGTTTTTGTCTTTATAAGCTCTTTCGCTTCCTGTTTGGATATATTGTTCAGCTGCACCAGGCGTTCAATTTTCCATTCCATGGGCGCCACCACCCTCACATGCATACCGTAGGGCATATCCCTGGTTATGGCGTTCCCTGCCCGTCCTACAATAACCACGTGGCCGTTTATAGCAAGCATGCGAACTACTTCGGCAAGTTTACGATATACCGCCACCTGCGGGGGAAACTTGCTGAAGCTGGTCTGAAACAATTCGGTCATCTTGCGCCGGGCTGATCCGGTGAGGGTTTCTGCCAGTGCTTCGGTGATTCCCATGTCCTGAGATATTCTATCCAGTATCTGTTTATCATAGGCTCCCCATATGGGATGCTGTTTATACACGTGATTAAGCTGGCTCACAACAACTTCTGCCACCTCGTATCCACCGCATCCATATTCACGGGATATGGTTATGAAAGGAAACTGGTTCTCTTTATCAACGGGCTCAGCGGCAACAGGCTGGGGTTTCTGCCTTTGCCAGTATTCTATCTGTTTGTAAATCTGTCGCTCTTTAACGTTATTGGTTTTCATAAAACAGACACCTCGTATTTAGAAGGTGTTGTAAACATAATGAAAATGAAAAGATTTTCAAGCAAATATTCTACCTGTAACGGCCCATTACCTCACCCATGCGTATTTTCTGTCCGGATGTAATCCCGGTAATGTCCATCATTCCTTTTTCGAAAAGAACTATCACCGTGGATCCAAGATGAAATATTCCCAGTTCATCACCCCTGGCAAGAACCGGCCCCATACCTTCTGTATATTCATGTTCCCTGAACTTTCGCAGCATGGAACGGTTTGACAAGACATCCGCGTAGCTGAGTGATATTCTTCCCACATTCAACGCTCCCACCTTGCACACGGCAACCTTTCCTTTACCTGTATGTATATAACTCACAAGCCGCTCATTAATAGAGAAAAGCCCCGGCATTCGCCGCACCAGCCATTCCTGCACGGTATACAGCGCCCCCGGGATCACCTGGTAGGCATCAACCGTTCCGGAAACCGGTGAGTGAATGCGGTGATAATCGGCCGGTGAGAGGTAGAGGGTAACAAAGTTACCATCAATGAACTTCACATGCCTGCCTTCTGGAAGCAGGTCTCTCAGGGAATAGTCTACACCCTTGGCCTGCAGAAGGCTTTCCCCTGATACGCTGCCAAACTGGTCAACCCTGCCGTCAACCGGCGACACGATGCTTCTGGGGTCGGGATCAATTGTATGGGTGCCTGGAAGAAGTGTGCGTGTAAAAAACTCATTAAATGTAGAAAAACCATTTTCAGGATAATTGATTTCATCGGTGTTCACCCCGTACGACCTGCAATACCATCGTATAATGGCCTGTAACATCTTTCGGGGTGGTCGAATCCGGGTAACATACCCGAAGATCCGGGACAAAAACCTTGTGGGTATGAGTTTAAATAGTATATATTTTCCAGTATGTCGGGCCAATACGGTATCCTCGTATATTTTCCTAAACAGTAGCACAACAGGGCCATGTGTCAACTAATTAAAATATCCGGCTTATTGGGGAATATTGGGAAAACTATCATAAAACTGAACAGGGGTTCTCACGGAGACACGGAGGCACGGTGAGTTGGTCAATAGATGCAAGTATCCCTTTTTATTCCAGGAGCAGGTAGTTGTTAAGTTTTGCTCCAGATATGGTTTTCACAGGCTAATAAATAATTATATTGAACCACAAAGCCAAACATATCCCAAAACTGTAAAAAATTGATGAGATTGAACCAATATAAAACCTTGCCGACACAATAATAAAGAAAGAATATCACCGTGCCTCTGTGTCTCCGTGAGAACCCAATGTTACGTATCATCCCACCCAAAAGTCAAAATGAACCTGCAATTTGTTATAACAAATCATGGAAAATACTTGAAAATAGCCATGCTGATGCCTGTAATGACAGGGATTACATATGATGGAGAGTACTATAGATGATCTTAGAACAAATGATGGTAACAGGCATGGCGGTTTTCTGCTACCTGGTGGCAGATGAAAAAACCGGTGAGGGCATACTGATAGATCCTGCCGGTGATCATGATATAATTTTTGACGCGGTGAAGAAACATAACTGCGATATCACCTGCCTTATCAATACCCATGGTCATTTTGATCACACCTCGGGCAATGACCGGATCATTCGGGAAACCGGCGCGGCCCTGTGCATACATGAAAAGGACGCCAAAATGCTCAAAAGTATCTCTACCCGTGTGCTTTCACGGGTTAACAAAGGCAAGGGTTCACCGAAACCCATGAGAATGCTGCAGGATGGTGACATCATCAAGGCGGGATCGGTATCACTCAAGGTGATTCATACACCCGGCCATACACCAGGCGGTATCTGCCTGTACACCCCGGGTCATGTATTCACGGGTGACACCCTTTTCACCGAGGGAATGGGGCGAACCGACCTTGGGGGCGGGTCATATAAAGAAATAATGAAATCCATAACAGAAAAAATTCTCACACTGCCTGATGATACCATTATCTGGCCCGGGCATCATTACGGGCGTTTCCCCAAATCAACGGTAAAAGAACAAAAGCGTATATACATGGGATGATGGGAAACAGGGGAAGGCAAACTACTTAACTGGATTTTCCGGTTTTACCACCGTGATGTGAAAGCAGCGCTGGTTTCGTTCAAGGGTGACATATATCACCCCTTCCTTCTGCAGCCGGTGAACGGTCATGGCCAGCAGGGTCTTCCCCTGCCGCCGAAGGGCGTCACCTGCCAGGTATCCCAACCTGCTTCTAATCCTGGACGCGATACTTTCCAGCACACCCTCATCTTCAGTTTCGGGAAGCACCACATAGAAATCATCGAAGAACAGGTCAACACTAACCCCGTAACTATGGGTGGATTCTGCCACGGCGTTCATGTTAGTGCCCCGCAATTGTCCCTGGTATGATGCCGGCCGCAGGGCCGATGACAGGGCGAACTTGATGGGTGCGTTTATACCGTGCTCCTTCTGCACTTCCCTGAATGTACTTGCGATGATGTCAAGCCCCCGTGCCGCGCCGGGGGTAAGATACCGGTGTTCTTTTTTTACACCGTAAAAGTAATAGGGCAGATCTTCACCATCAATACTCACCAGGGCCCCTTTTTCAACCAGTTTGTTACATTCATCCATGTCCCCCACGGGGCCCACCCCCAGACTCCTGGCTGCCTCGATGTGCCGGGGGAACAGGTATTTTCGAAGTTCTGATTCAAAACCCGGTTTCATGAAATCATCATAAATGGGCACCCCCTCGATAATCGTCCGCTGCACCGCGTATACTTTGTCAACATACATCGACAGGTCTTCATACACGTCAGACAGGTGCCGCATCCAGCACACGTGGGTCAGCACAATCCCGAGAATAAACGCCATCACCGGCAACGCTACTTTTTTCACAAGTCCACCCCTCACTTTTCAAACTAATAATTTATACTATCACAGGGCTTTAAATACATGAAATGGAATTTTCGAAATCCTGAAAACCTTAATAATAGTATCACGCGGAGGCGCGGGGCACGCGGAGAGTTCCGTACCCTTTCTCCGCGCCTCCGCGACTCCGCGTGATAGCAGTTTAGTATTGATGAAGAGTCTTAAGATTTATGGTTCGCACTATTCACTATTCACTATTCACTAATAACTAATCCCAAACTTTCCCCTGTCAAACTAAAATTAACTTGCGAAAATACTATCCACATACCACATATGATCATATGAAATACCAGAATATAAAATCATACCTGCCATGTATACTGCTTATCATGCTTCTGCTGCTTCCGGGAATACCCGCAGAGGCGGGATTCATTCCATGGGAGGCGGACGTGTCCGTAGGGGATGAAAATCTAAAGAAACCACATACACACCGGCACCGGGTGCGCCCGGTGTATAACGCCCCAACCGCCGCGGGTTATTTTATGATCAGGTTTTTCCAGGATGTCATTTCACCCCAGGACGGTCCCAACTGCAGGTTCAATCCAACCTGCAGCGCCTACGGCCGGCAGGCGGTAGAACAATACGGCCTGTTGATAGGCGGCTTCATGGCGGGAGACCGGATAATAAGGTGCAACCCCTATTCACCACCCGGAAAAGACCCACTCCCCCGCACACTCAAAGGTGATTAGCAAATATGCGTATATTCAACGGCATTCTCTATATTATATTACCCACGGCAACCGCCTGTCTTCTCATTGCGTCATTCTGCCTGCCGCTGCATGCCGGCACCCTTATTACCGGCCAGAAAAAACTCATCTCACTTTTGTACAATGAGGGCAATTATTTTCAGTGTATCGCTGAAACCGAAAGGCTGCTGCAGTGGACTGCCCCCGATGACCGGGCACCATATGATTATTTTATCGCGGTTAATTATTACCGGGGTTACCAGTACTCATCGGCAATATACACACTGCAAAAATCCACAGCTAGCCATGGGCAGCTCAACCATTCCATCCTGGTTTCACAGTCTTACCGGTGGCAGCATGAGTACAGCAAAGCCATTTCAGCACTTAAACAGTATAATTACACTGAACTATCACCCGAACACAGTGACAGGCTGTTTGTCAGGCGCCTCGAAATCCAGGTTGACGCAT
>CAZVRB010000131.1:0-7178 GCA_964629365.1 uncultured Leptospiraceae bacterium | reverse complement strand
ATTACCCCATGCCGGGTTTCCACATGCTGGCGGGCGTTTCTGCAACCTTCTAAGTCAAACCCTTTTACCAATATACATTCCCGCGGGTACCGGAAACGGTACTCGTTTTTTTTACCCATTCCCGTAATGTATTCCATGATTTCTTACCGGATCAATGATCACCAGTCCATGGGCAAAATCACTTTCATCGTAATAGACGTCAAGGCCCACTGCGTGCAGTGTTTCATAAGCACCCCACCCTTTCTCAAGGGCAATAATTTTTCCCGCCAGGTAATCGTTATTTGAAATGATACCCATAGTGGTGAGGCCGGAAAGAACAACCGGGTACCCGCTTTGTACCGCAACCTTTTCAAAGAGGGTACGAAAATGAAGGTATATTGCCAGCTGGTTCTTCTTCGTCAGGCTGTTCACCAGTGAAGGAAGGGGATTTATGGCAAAGGCATGCCAGAACCCCCTTGAATTGGGATCATAATCGTGCAGTGTAAAAGGAGAGAGGTACAACAGCGCCATTCCAACGATTGCCCGGTCCTGGTGAGATACCATCCTGCAGTTTATAAAACCGGGCTGCTGTGAAAATTCCGGATGCGCCGAAAGGCAGGTACCTCCCATGTCGCCAAAATAGGCATCCAGTGGCGTACGTGAGGTGAAGATGCTGAAATCCAGCCTTGATTTCTCCTGCAGGTTACTCTCCTCAATTATTTCCTGCCATTGTGCCAGCAGGCCGGTCATTTTGTTATACGAAAACATGTGCCTGAAGGCCGCATCCAACGCGTCTTCGTCCAGGCGTTTGGATCGTGTCACAAGAAAGGGAGCTGTCACTTCCAGTATCTCTTCTTCCCTGTCACTGTATTTCTCAAGTATTCGGGTTACATCATTGGTCAAATGCCGAGCCAGTACCTCAACCGTGTTGATGATCCACCCGGCCTGTTCAAAGGTTAACAGTTCGATTGGCACGTCTTCCCTGAGATAAAATAACCGGTCTGTAATAGAGGGGTCAGAGCCATACCGCTGCACCATGTATCCTGCCAGTTCCCTGGTGAATTCATCACCGGTCTTACCTTTTGCCCCTGCCACCACCAGAACGAGTAGAAACCTGATATCCTCCTGCGGCGATTGCTCAAAAAGGTCCATCACGGCATCAAGTTCAGACTTTTGTGTTTGCAGTATCTCCAGGGACTTTTCCTTTTTGCTGATTTTCTTTTGTAATTTTTCATCAATGGCATCCTGGTCACGGGTGAGTTCTATTATCTCTTCCTGTAGTTTCTGCACTGGTTGCTGAAGGCTTGATGACATCCTGTTCATGTGACGGATAAGCCCGTCTATCCTGGTTCCATTTTCCATCAGGCATTCCCATACCAGTTGAAATGTCTTCAAGTCCAGCTGCTTCCGCACCTGTTGACGTATTTTATGATCAATGGATGAATACTTTGAGGAATCAATGGAGGAAAGGTTAAATGAAACACTGGCATCACGGAAGTACTTACTGCTTTCACTGCTGTACTTCCGGTAAAGGCCGGTAAACGATCTCGACTTTGTACCGGTAAATAACAGGCTGCCCAATCCCCTGATTACCCGCTTCAAAATGGGATAATGAAGGGCATGCCCCAGTGAGTCAATTTCTTCAACACGTTCAGGGGTCCAGTTCCTGTCGTCACCGCCACATATCTCATCAATAAAAGACCCTATCACTTCCTTCTTTTCCGGGTAACGGTACATGTAACCGTTCAGTATCATCCCCGGGGTAACTTCTCTCCTGTCCAGGCTGGCTATGTTCCTGTTGGATGACCGGGCGATGTCTTCCATGGTGATCCCCAGCTGTCCAAGTACATCCAGGCTATCCTTTTCATGGTAATAGACCTCATCCACATCGGTAAAGACGTCACGTGGAGCCGGGTACGCGGGGTCAGAGCCTCCATTGTCAACGATGTACTGTATGTAGGCAGCATGGTCTTCGCTTTTTCTTCGTAAAATTTGACGAACGTGCCAGGTGTAAATATGCTTACCGCCGTTATCGTGAAGAACGTCCACCAGCGATGCAAAGGTATCTGCAATATCAGGGTTTTTCAGTGCAGTGAGCCTTTTAGCGAAAAACCCGCAAAGGTATATGCCCGCACTTGTCTGCAACAGGGAGATGATGATCTTCATGTATGCCCTGAGTTCCCTTACAAAATCCGTGTTCTTGAATCCCCTGTCTTTTCTCTGTGATATGGACCGTTGTATATCGTAATCATACAGGCTCAGCGGGATGGCTGAAACGTTTATATCGAACCAGTCGGAAGGGAAATTCTCCCTGAAGCCTTCTTCTATACGGGGCATCTGTTCAAGTATGGCAATTAAATGTTGGAAGCTTATCCTGCCCGAAAAAGAATACATAAAATGAAGGACATTGGCCTTCATGAAGAAGATGGTGAATGCATTATCGAGGTTAAGATTTTGCCATGCCTTAAGGTAGCGTTCCTCAAGTACAGGATTCGACAGGTCCACTTCTGAATAAAACGAAAGAGGTTTTCCCCCATACTTTACAAGCACCACGTCCCTTGTAAGCTGGTTTCCTCCGCTGCCAAGTACCGCCCTGTCAAAAGGTGGGTGTTCACTCAACTTCTTTAATAACCCAAAAATAAGAGTCAAAGGCTGCAGGTGCCGTTCTGTCCATTGCCGCCAGTCACTGTCGATACCAAGGCGTGGATGCATGATGTACTGAAGAAAAGACGTTGGATTTATATCATTGAGGGCGCATTCTACAAGGAGATCAACAAATGGTGAAAGCACCCTTTGCCGTTCTGGTCCTTTACCTGCATAGAGTTCAAGCACGCGGTCAAGCTCTTTCAGCCATGGTGAGGGATCCAGCCAGTATTTGCTTCCATTTTTGCAATACGCTTCAAAAAGTCTACGGATATCAAGCTGTTCATTCTCTTTACGAAGAAGATCAAGCTCTGTCCATGCCATGAACCTGTAGACCTGCTTTTTGGAGAGCGGTGAAGTTTCTGCCAGTTTACGCAGTCGTTTTTTTACCTGTTGGGGAAGTGCATTTTGGTTTTCAACCGTAACTGGTTGCTTTTCAGTTTCTTCATACACGGGTTCCGTTGCAAATTCGAGATTGTCATCATGCGTTATGGTAGC
Source organism: uncultured Leptospiraceae bacterium (assembly GCA_964629365.1). Classification (GTDB taxonomy): domain Bacteria; phylum Spirochaetota; class UBA4802; order UBA4802; family UB4802; genus M55B154. Next base: position 4,058 of record CAZVRB010000131.1, on the reverse strand, counting down.
CGGGGTCATAATTTCACAGGATATATCTTACGTAAAAAAAATGAAAGCTTTTTTCAAATAATGAATCACCTTGAAAAACATTCATGTTGTATTTGTTAAAACAATACCTCGTCAGCTGCCGGGGTGGCCAGGGCATCGGTTACCGGCATAACCTCGTCCACACGTCCTTCCCTCATGAAAGCAATGTGGGTGGCACATTCACGTGCGATGATTTCCCTGTGGGTGGCGATCACCATTGTCTGTTTTAGTGAGGACAAAATATCAATCAGCATCATGCTGCTTTTGCGGTCAAGGTTACTCAAGGGTTCGTCCATCAAGATTACTTCAGGTTCGCGGGCAAGTATTCCTGCCAGGGCCGCTCGCTTCATTTCCCCTGATGATAGATCCAGGGGGCTCCTGTTGGCATAGTGTTGCAGTCCAAGTTTTTCAATCCAGCCCATTGCGATGTGCTTCCTTTGTTCCAGGTCAGCAATCACGTCCGGCACGCTGAGCATTACGTCATTTAAAAGATCGGGCATAATGAACTGGTATTCAACCTGGCTGAAAAGATAGCCGATTCGTTTTCGTATGGCACCCATATTTTTTTGTGTTCGTGAAAGACCTGCAATGCTGATCTCACCCGGGCCATCCAGAAGGCCGTTCAGGTGAAGCAGCAGGGTTGACTTACCGCTTCCGTTGGGGCCTGCCAGCACCAGCCGTGATGCGGGCGCCACCTGCATATGCACGCTGTCCAGTGCCAGTCTTCCGTCGGGATAGCGGTATGAAAGGTCATGTACGTATATGTCATAATTGCCAGGATTCACGTATTGCTCCTATATAAACACGATGATGATGCCGGATACCATGAGCAGCATGATGCACAGTGCTGCGGGTATGTGGCGTCTTGATATTGTGTCAGGGGGCAGCACCGAAATATTTCCGTGGACCCGGGTAATCAGTCCTGCCTGGTAATGCTGCAGTGAATAGAGTTCGCCGGCAACGAGGTTTTGCACGTAATAACGGGGAACCAGGTATTTCTTTCTGCTGCCCGTGTCAATTCTTGACTGCAGTTGAAAGATGATGTGACGGTTACGCTTTATGAACATGTGCACCGTTCGGGAAAAGAGAAGCAAAAAAAGCCGTATTCGCTCTGATTTCACTGTATGAACCAGCCATAGAAAACCGCTCTTTCCCATCCACGCCATGGAAGTCATGATCATGTTGTACACAAAAAATATCCTGGCGAAGGTAACACCCATGAACTCGTGATCAACGGGCGTACCGGCAATTACTGAAGATACTACCTGGAAGAAAGCCAGCATCAGGGCGAAAGAGACTATCAGTATATTTCTTTTTATTAACTGGCTGAATGTAAGCTCTGAGAGTACGTACAATATTGATATTGCCGCTATATTCAGTAACAACCATAAAGGTATATTGCCAACCGGCAGCACCACGTGCAGCAGGCAAAGCAGGAGGGTTATTAACTTCAATATCATGGCATTGGAATTGCTTTAACGAAGTTCAGTCCTTCTTTGTCGATGTAGCTGTCCATGGTGAATGATGCCGTATTCAGCATGGTTTCAAGCTCGTCACGTTCGGGCATGAGATCACCTCTTACAGGGGCGTCAAGTGCACCGTGGAAATCATTCAGTGAACGTGTATCCGACATGTGAAATATGTAGAGGGCTCCATCGGGTTTCAGTATTTCATGAAACCGCTTAAGGGCGTCTTCTTTATGGTCGATGTGGGGGAATACCGCGAAACAGAGTATAATATCCACATGATTTTCCGGCAGGTCTATGGTTTCAATGGAATCAACACGGAACTGAATGTTGCCAAAATGTTCGTGCTTCTTTTTTGCGGTTTCAATCATACCGGCAGCAGCGTCCACCGCTATTATTTTTCCGTTGTTACCGATATATGACTGTATGATGGGTATTAATACACCGTTACCGCACCCCACGTCCAGCACGGTATTGTTTTGTGCCATATCAATCATATGAAACACTTCGCCGATGGCCCGAACGCGTTCATCATCATTACCCACGATGTTGTCCCAGTCATGCCCGATTTCACTGAAATAATCTGTTTTTGAAGAATTTTTACTTTCCAGGTGATGATCAATGTGACTTTTCATAAATACTATTACCTTCATGTGAGTGTTCAAATAATCGAAGTGATCGGTGAGAAATCACCTGTTTTACACGGTTTACCAGGAATGGCACGGTGGCAAGTATCAGGATAATCCCCGGCATGCCTTTCAGCAATTCGTACAAGCTGAAGGCGGTAAATGAAATTTTCAATGCCGGCATCACCACCGCCAGAAACAGCAGAAGAACGAGGCGTTCAGCGATAATTGCTAATGAAAGAACTGCTACCCGTGGGAAACTGGTATGATGGGACAATAAAGATATGAGAACACAAAACACCCCCAGCCCGGCCATCATGATAAGTGCCATTGGTGGATAAAATGGCGGCATTCCGGTTAAAACCGCCGATGCTAGCGGTGTAAAGATACCCAGTAAAAGCGCATTGAGAGGACTGAGAAAAAACGCTCCCACCGCCAGGGGAAGAAACATGGGCAGAAATATTGAACCAAGTCCAAGCAAATGAAATAGCATGGGTACCAGTATGCCGAAAGCTGAAAATATTACCGCCAGAACCATGTTATGTATGTCCAGTGTCTTATGCATAATCACTCACATAATTATTACTAATTAATGTATCAAATATAACAACATTTTCTAATTTGTAACACTGTTGCAGTAAAGAAATTTTGGCAAGCTTTTTTTATTACACTGACAACTCTTGGGCATGTTGTGTCATGAAACGTTCAAGTGCCCTGTCCCATGTATCCGGTGTGAATGAAAACTCGTCTTTTAAGCGGGCAGGTTCAAGCAGACTGTTAAGAGGATAGTCAACAGGAGTTATAAATTCTTCAAAAGGTATCTCCTGTACGTTGAAATCAACATGATTCATATCAAGTTTTTTATATAGTTCATGGGCCTTTTTGTAAAATTCATATATTGTGCAATCACCAGGGTTGGCCATATGCACAAGTCCTTCCGCGTTCTTATTAAGCAGCATCTGCAGAACATGGGCTACATCGTCTGCATATGTGGGATTTTTCCGGTGGTTCTGTATAACTTCGATGGATTTCCCATTCTTCATGTCCCTGAAAAAAGCATGAACGAATGAATCTTTTCTTCCATATACATCCGGTACCCTGATAATAAGATGCCGGCATCCGGATTGTTCAATCTTTTTCTCGCCAAGAAGCTTGGAATCACCAAATACATTATATGGCTGTGGAGTATCACTTTCTGAATATGAAGCATCCTTCTCACCTGAAAAAACGGCAGGGGTACTGAAATGTATAAGCAAAATATCTCTTTCAGCGCATATATCTGCTAATATTCCGGGAGCAAACCCATTAATAGAATATGCTTTTTCCCTGTAAAGCTCACAGTCTTCCACCAGGGAAAATTCAGTACAGTTTATGAATATGGAGGGGTTGGATTCATCAAGCAGTTGACGTATAAAATCCGCGTCATCAATAGCTCCTTTATCATCATCAAAGGCAACTACCTTGTAATTATCCCTTACAACGGGAAGTATATGTCTTGCAAGAAGGCTTTTTGCTCCTGAAAGAACCAGCACTTTTTCATCCCGTAAAAATTAAATAGAACCACAGAGGCTCAGAGACACAGAGAATGGATTAGTTTATGTTTACCGCAAAGTCGCTAAGGACGCAGAGAATCGCAAAGAGGGAATATTATTAAAATATAATATACTTTTCTCTTTTCTTTGCCCCCTTTGCGTACTTAGCATCTTTGCGGTAATCTTTGTAGATACTACCTCTGTTTCTCTGAGACTCTGTGGTAATCATTGTATATTAGTCTTTCTTCTCGGAACCTGTGTCCCCGTCATCGGTAACTGATTTTTTGAATTCCTTGATTCCACCACCGATATCACGGGCAATTTTTGGAATTTTGCCTGCACCAAAGATTATCAGTACTATGAAGAAGATTATCACCAGTTCCCATACACCTGGCATTCCCATATGTTTCCTCCTG
>CAZVRB010000130.1:0-7257 GCA_964629365.1 uncultured Leptospiraceae bacterium | reverse complement strand
CCTGGTAGTTAATGAGGCTTGAGATAATCTGAAAATTATTTTTTACCCGGTGATGAATTTCTTTTAATAACGCGCTTTTTTCACCAAGGGATCTCTTAATAGTTTCCATGTTCTGGATATGAGATGTAATGTCGGTAAGAATGGCAAAATAGCCCTCTATGGTGCCATCGTCAGCATAATCGGGGATGAGCTTGCCATCCATATAATGGGGGCCGGCATTCTTGTAATCATAATGTTCAAGGTATTCAACATGCTCCCCTTCAAGGGCACGGGTAACGTGTTTTTCGGCTAACTCATACGCGTTGTCGCCTATTACATCGGGAAGTTTTTTGCCCAGGATTGACGTTTCTTCGGTGTCGAAAAATGACAGGTATTGTTTATTTATGAAACGGTATACCAGGTCACGATCGGTATATGCCACAAGCTGCGGCAACAGGTCTACGATGTTTTTAAACTTTTCCCTGGAATTCTCAAGTGAATGTTCCAGATTTCTTCTCTTAGATATATCACGGGCAGTACTCATTATTCGCTGGCAGCCTTCATAGCTGATAAGAATACTGTGCAGTTCTACCGGGATGGTATATCCTTCCCTGTGTATGTGACTGGTAGTAAAAAATGAACTTTTATGGCTGTTCAGCTTTTTAATCCTTTCAGGTACAAGGTGCTGATATTCCGGAGTGTCAATATCCCGGATATTCATGGAGCATAATTCTTCACGGGTGTACCCCAGTTTTTCGCATGCCGCGTCGTTTACCTCTATGAAATTACCGTCAAAATCATGGATAAACATGGCATCGGCTGCCCTGTTAAAAAGCTGACGATATCGTGCTTCGCTTTCTGTCAGTTGCTGTTGTAAGGCGTGGGTGTTCAGGGCGGTGTGGATGGTGGCCAAAAGGTCCAGTTCGTTTACCGGCTTGTTAAGATATCCGTATGGATTGGTGGATACAGCTTTATTGAGAATATCTTTGCTGGTATTGGCAGTCACATATATTATTGCGGGATTGGCATGTTCACGCAATCGCATGGAGGTCTCGATGCCGTCCATGTCCCCTTCAAGTAATATGTCCATCAGCACAATGTCCGGTTTGTAGTCGGCAGCCATGGCCAGGGCATCGGTTCCGTTTGATGAGATACCGACAACGTCATACCCTTTCTCTTCAAGGGTTTTTTTGATGTCCAGGGCGATTAATGGCTCGTCTTCAACTATAAGTACATTCTGCCTGTCCACGTTCACCTTCTTCGGGCGGCTAAAGAAAATGAATTCTTTGCCTGCCTGATATATAAACATACAGCGTATATGACTAAAGTCAATAATAAAATGACTTATTCAGAAATGCTATAGATGAATAGTGAATAGTGCAAACCATATAACTTGATATTCTTCATCGATACACAATAACTATCACGCGGAGGCGCGGAGGCGATGAGGAATTTTACGGAACTCTCCGCGTTCCCCGCGGCTCCGCGTGAGAAATAATTGTTGTGTTTAATTTTTGATATAGTTTTCACAGACGCATGAATGACAGTGAGCAGTCAATTGCGAACGATAAAACTGTACCCTGTTGAAGGATAAGGAAAAATTGTATTTACATCGTACTCTGTGATGCTATACTGCATACCGGATGATACAAAGAACCAGTCATCACCAGGTACAAAACCATGAATACTGATAAAAAAATACTGATCGTTGATGATGAGCAGTCACTTGCAAGTATGCTGCGGCTCATGCTTATCAGCCTTGGATATGATGACCCTAATATCGTGAATACTTCACAGCAGGCCATCCAGCATGTACGAAATCACCCAACCGATATAATCCTCATGGACATAATGCTCAATGACAGGATTGACGGCATCGAGACTGCTAATATAATAAAGGCGGACTACGCTATACCGGTGATATTTATGACCGGACAGCCAAGCGAAGAGATATTTGACAGGGCGAAGGAAACGGGTCCATACGGGTATCTCATAAAGCCAATTCGTGAAGAGGAGCTGTGGTCGGTACTTGAGAATGCTTTTTACCGTGTGCAGATCGAGGGAAATCTTGAGTATGAGCGAAACCTGGCACAACGATATTTTAATGCCGCACCTGCTATTATGATGGTGCTCAATACTGATGGTGAAATTGATACCATAAATGCCATGGGGTGCCAGGTTCTGGGTTATTCCGCGGAAGAGCTGAAGGGGATAAACTGGTTCGAAACCTTTGTGCCGGAAGAAATGAAAAACGATACGGCAGAAGTATTTGGGAAAATGATGCAGGGTAAAACCGGTGTTTTGAGGTTTTATGAAAACGAAATACTTACCAGGGGTGATGGGCGAAAAATTGTATCATGGCATAATATGCCTCTCCGGGATGACTCCGGCACAATAACCGGGCTGCTCGCATCCGGACAGGATGTAACCGAAAAAAGGATGGCTGAGCAGGAAATAAAAGAAAAAGACTACCAGATGAAGGCGGTATTGAAAGCCTCTCCCGTGGGGATTGCCCTGCTGCGTGAACGTACAATAGTATGGCTGAATGAAGCCCTGACGCGGATGACGGGGTATGATGAAAGCGAGCTGATTAACCAGCAAGTGGTGAAATTATATGAATCTGAAGAAGAGCATGAAAGACTTGGTGAGGTCTTATACTCAGATCTTTACCGCCATGGTTTTGCCAGGTATGAAACACGTTGGGCTCGGAAAAACGGTAACCTGTTTCCATGCCTTCTGCACGCCTCTCCTCTTGATATGGAAGACCTCGCCAGGGGGGTTATCATTGCTTCAATAGATATGTCAGAGCCCAAGAGAATCGAAAGGAACCTTTTAAAAACCAACCAGATGCTCCAGTTGATCATATATTCATCTCCCCTTGGAATAATTCATGTGGACGTGGAAGGGGTTGTTGTTATGTGGAACAGGGCTGCTGAACGTATATTCGGATGGAGTGAAAAAGAGGTTATGGGGTTTGACGTAAATGATGTGATACAGGCCGTCGATATTGATTTGAAGAACGTATTAGATGACGTAATAAATGGTACAAAATACATCGGGAATGAAATTGCCGTTAGAACGAACGACGGCACCCCCATATACGTGAGTGTTTCTGCCACCACACTGCATGACGGTATGGGAGATGTTCTCGGGGTGCTTGCATTGGTAGAGGATGTAACAGAAAAAAAGAGAAACGAGGACGAACTTTTTACCAAGAACCAGCTTCTCTCTTCTATTGTTGACTCGGCCCCCCTTGCCATTATTGCTGTGGATACAAATACCAGGGTTACACTGTGGAACACTGCTGCTGAAGAAATGTTCCAATGGAAAGAAGATGAGGTGCAGGGACGTGATATCCCTATTATTCCCGATTATGAATCAATGAACATGAAAGATCATTTTCAGAATATTCAGAAAGCGGGGGGGCTCACCAGCTTCGAGGTGCAGCGCAGAAAAAAGGACGGAAGTTTTGTGGATGTAAATCTGAACGTGGCAATGCTGAGAGATCCTTCGGGCCGGGTTACCGGTGCCCTTACCATCTACGAGGACATTACCGAAAAGAAACGCTCACAATTATTACTGCAGGAGAGTGAAGAGCGTTATCGGGCCATGGTTGAATCTTTCAACGGCTTCATCTGTATGTGCTCAAGTGATAATGAAATAATATTTATGAATGAACGATTAAAAGAACATATTGGTGAGAAAGGATCAGGAGAGAAGTGTTTTCACGCACTGTTCGGGAAAACACACATCTGTGAATGGTGTGTACTTGATGCCGTGCTTGACGGCAGGGAAGCGGAGCAGGAAGTATTCAATCCTTCAGACAATAGATGGTATTACGTTGTGAACACGCCGGTATACCATGCCGACGGAACCGTTTCGTGCCAGGCGATGATGTATGACATTACAGTCAGGAAGAACGCCGAGGCGGAGCTGCTGCGGCGTTACAGCCAGGTATCGGCATTGTCGTCCATATATAAAACCATGATATCATCAGAGTCTACTATCGAAGACATATCATCTGCCATACTTGAACAGGCAAGAAGCCTGACTAAAAGCAAAGAGGGGTACGTATCTGAAATAGAACCCGCGGGCAGAAAGAATGTTATACATTCTTATTCAAACGATATCGTGGCAAGGTACGCGGTAAAAGAAAATGATAAGCTGGTGTTTACAGTGAACGAAAATGACGGGTACGGGGGGCTGGGGGGACATACCCTTGAAGATGAGACATGTTACTATACAAATGATCTTGAAAATCAATACCAGTCAGGGCTGGAAAAAGAAATGAGTTCACATGTAAAAAAATATCTTTCATGCCCGGTTGTTCTTGAAGATGAACTGGTTGGACAGATATGCCTGTTCAATCCAGATGGGAATTATACGGGAGATGACACCGAGGCTGCCGGGCGTCTTGGTGAATATTACGCCCTGGCCATACAGCGAAAACGTTTTGAGACTGAACTCGCAAGAAAGGGGGCAGAGTTATCGGAGCTGTACACAAACCTGAGTGAGATCAGGGAGCAGGAGCGTACGGAAATTTCACGTGAAATTCATGACGAGCTGGGGCAGCAGTTGACCGCTTTGAAAATGGATGTGGCATGGCTTAAGAAACGGGTGGATGAGTCAAACAACGAAGTACATGAGAAAACCAACCAGATGATTTCACTCATCGATACCACAATTCGTACCGTGCGAAGAATAGTGTCTGAACTGCGGCCGGGAATTCTTGATGACCTGGGTCTTATTCCCGCCATAGAATGGTTATGCGAACAGGCTCGGGAACGTACAGGGATTGAATTTGATGTTATTTCTGTAAAAGATGAGTATACTGTTGACGATACTGTTAAAATAACGGTGTTTCGGATAATACAGGAAGCCATACACAATGTTTTGAAACACGCTCGGGCAGCCCATGTGAATATCAATATTGAGCATGCTGATGGCGACCTGCTTTTACGGGTATGTGATGACGGTGTGGGATTCGATCCGGATGCCGCCCGTGAAAGAAAATCATACGGGATGATCGGTATGAAAGAACGGGTTTTGGCCCTTGGCGGTACGGTTCATTATGACAGCAAACCCGGCAAAGGTACCAGGGTAGACATTAATATCCCGGTTATAGAGAAGGAAGAAAAACACAATGAAGCTTAAAATAGGTATCGCGGATGACCATGACATAGTGAGACAGGGACTGAAGCAGATTATCTCTGACACCGATAACATGGTGGTTATGGGGGAGGCATCAAACGGACAGGAGCTCATCGAGATGGTTCGAAAGAAACCTTTTGACGTGCTGCTCCTTGATATTTCCATGCCCGGACGGAGCGGTATTGAGATACTGAAACAATTAAAGATCGAAAAGCCCAATCTTCCGGTTCTCATGCTCAGCATGCATCCAGAAGACCAGTATGCCATTCGTGCACTGAAGGCGGGTGCTTCGGGGTATATCTCCAAAGATAGTGCTTCTGAAGTACTCGTGGAAGCCATAAGGAAGGCCGCGCAGGGACGAAAGTACATCAGCCCCTCACTTGCTGAAAAGCTTGCCGGAACTATATCGCATGATGTTGACGAGAAAGCACACGAATCACTTTCTGACAGGGAGTTTCAGATACTGGTGATGCTGGCCCGGGGGAAGTCGGTGTCAGAAATCGGAAAAGAACTATTTCTCAGCGTGAAGACCATAAGCACCTACCGCCGCAGGATACTGGACAAGATGAACTTGAAAAACAACGCTGAACTTACCCATTATGCCATTGAGAATGAGCTGGTGTAAGATCTGTAGGATAATTCCTACAGTGATTATGTTAATTTGCCTATAGCAGAAAATAATGTTTCCCACCCCGAAAAAGGAAAAACTCTATTGCAGTTTTTAGAATATGTTATCATTATGAAAATAGTGTTTCAATTGTAACGGAAAAATGGGAACAAAAATGAAAATAAGAATTGGTTTCGCCGATGATCATCCACTTGTGCGTGAAGGTCTGAAACAACTGATAGCGGATACAGGGGATATGCTGGTTGCCTTTGAGGCAGCGCATGGACAGGAGATGGTTGAAAAAATCAAGAAGATAGAAATTGACGTGGCAATACTGGATATTTCCATGCCAGGAAGATGTGGAATAGATGTACTTAAAGAGATCAAGTTAATTAAACCTGACCTCCCGGTTTTGGTGTTGAGTATGCATCCCAAGGAAGTATATGCCATGCGGGTATTGAAGAGTGGGGGGGCTGGCTACATCACCAAGGATCATTCCACTGAACTGCTGGTCGACGCGATTCGAACTGTTTACAGGGGAAAAATATTTGTCAGCAGCAAGCTTGAAGACATGCTTGCGGATGAGATTACCGGCGCTATGGATAAATTGCCGCATGAAAATCTTACTGACAGGGAGTTCCACATCATGATGGGTATCGCCATGGGCTTTCCCATCAGGAAGATTGCCTCAGAACTGGTACTCAATGCAAGGACGGTAAGCACTTACAGGTGCAAGATAATGGATAAAATGGGAATGAAAAATAATGCCGACCTGGTACAGTACGCAAGAGAGCATAGCCTCCTGAAAACCTACTCCATGTAAGAAGAATCCTACAGGAACACGATCTGACAGCTTACAAAAAGAAACAACTCTCCACAAAGTAAAAATTAACAAATACCTATAGTAATACTAATATTATGCATTAGTATTACTATTAAGTAATTAATTCTATTTCTCATGTGATAAAGAATGCTATGAAAATATTCATTGTAGAAGATTCGGCAATAATGCGTGGACGGTTAATTGAGTTGCTGTCAACGCTTCGAGAAGTGGAAATAACGGGATTTTCAGGTATAGCGTATGAAGCCATAGAAATGATACGGGCAATGCGTCCTGACGTGGTTGTGCTTGATATACAGTTGTACGGTGGTTCGGGTATAGATGTTTTGAAAAAGGTAAAAGAAGAGTTCCCATGGATGCACGTAATGGTGCTTACCAACTTTCCCGAAGAAGTTATCCGGTCACAATGCGGTGAGCTTGGTGCAGACTATTTTCTGGATAAGTCGTTCGAATTCGATGTGATCCTTGATGCCATACTTAGTATGGATGGGAATGTTCGGGAAGAAAAAAGGAAAGCGTATAATACCCCGCCTGATTTTCACTGAATTAGTAGAAGTGACGGGGGTGTAAAAATATGAAACAGACATGGAGGAGTAAAATATGAAGTGGTTTAATAATCTAAAAGTTGCGGTTAAGGTGGCCATCGGGTGCGGCCTTTTCATAGTGCTTATCGTGGTGA
>CAZVRB010000129.1:0-7287 GCA_964629365.1 uncultured Leptospiraceae bacterium | reverse complement strand
ATGACGTTTCCATTCGTTCAAGGGTGTTAAAGTCAAGGCTATGTACCCAGTCTTCATTGACAAATGAAGTTAAGAGCTGTTTTACGGTAACCGGGTTTGAGAAGAAGTTCTTGTAACCGCAGTCGTGAATGTGTTTATTTTTCATGGGCGTTGGTCCTTTCCTATGTCCTCATTTACTTATACGTAGAAAAAGACCTGTTCGAAAAAAATAATTGCAGTTTTTTGGAAAAAAGTGCGGCGTGTTTCGCCATATGACTGAAAGAAATATAATGAGTTACATTATAAAGTCGACTGTTCCAGACGACTCCCACGAAGTGGGGGAGTCGAGTTTCGACCGCAGACAGGCTTCTTATTCAATCCTTTCCTTAACTTTATCCCATGTATCTGTAATAAGAAAACTCTCTTCCATGTAGTCAACAAGCTGAACGAAACGCTCAAAGGGTGATGCGAAGGTAAGTACATCCCTGGGAACACACGGCCGGGCGGAAGGGTCAAACATGCCTATGGTACACCTGGGATATTCCTTTCCTCTTTCAAGCCATGGATGATGCACGATGGTGCCGCATCCGGCGCCGAAGGGTGTCATAACGCCGCCGTTGGGGTCAACCTGGTCGAAGTTGGCCAGGGTGAAAAGTCCGGAGAGCACCTCGGGCTTGACGAAGAAGATGACAACCTCTGGTTCATCTTCCACTGTGAGCTTGTCCCATCTTTTGAACACCAGGTTGCGCCCGTCCGCGGGAAGAAGCACCTGCTGTTCCTGCCACTTGTCCACCATCTCCGGTGTGCGCTTGTACCGTTCACCTTCTACTTTCCCTTCAAGTCCGCATGAGAGGAAGTACCTGAAAGTGGGGGCCATCTCTTTCATGTAACCGAAATACCGTTTAGCACCCCCGCATCCAAGATTTTTAAAATTGAAATACAGGGAACGTCCTCCCCGAACTTTTGCCAGGTCGCAGATCACGCAGCTGTGTCCTTTTGGTTTCGGGGCCTCTTCGGCCCTCCCGTCACCCTCGCTGAAAAAGCAGGTTATTGGCAGCTCGGCGTTGTTGAAGTATTTTTGCCACAGGTCTATAAATCTTTGTTGCAGTTCAATGTCCATATAGTGTACCCTTTCAAGTGGAATATTTAAATCATATCATGTTACAATCTATACCGCAATACTTTTGCTGTTTTCAATGGAGGTAGTGATGCTGAAAAGAAATACTTTATATTTTTTGACCATACTGACAACCATCTTTACTTGTGGAGTCATTATCGCAGCTTCTTCACAGGTCGTTCCGCAGAAAATGATGGACATTGTAAGTGATGCAGTTGCACAAATGCATTCACTTGAACGGGAAGGAAAAGGGCTGGAAAGGCAGGCACAAAACGCCATCATGAACAATGACAGTCAACAGTATGCCATGCTTGCCGAAAAGAATAAGAAGATAGTGACGAAGAAGGAAAAGCTTCGCCAGGAGACCCTGGTGAAGCTCAATAATATTATTGATGATGGAATAAAAGTACCTGTCGTCCAGAAAGCATATAAAGACATGTTCACCATAAAGGAAGCAGTCATCAAGAAGGCAGTATGGAATCCGGGTCAGGCTCCCCATGTAACAATAGAGATGCCGGTGGCGCTTAAACGTAAATTGAAACCAGGAGAGAGAAAATATCCCGTTGATTTCTTTGATGGTTCAGAAAAAAATATTACCAGGGTCAATTTCTACCTGGGGGCAGGAACATTTATATTTAAAACAGGTAAAAACCAGGTTGTATCACTGTTCGCAAACCCGAAGATCCCTGAGCTTTCCGGGATGAAGTACGGTATTATGACGAATAAATAGAAACTATTTATTGGACAAATGATATGCGGTGATTGTTATGACATATCTGCATCAAAAACACGGGACTGAATGGGAGCATATTGAAAGCTACAACACCTACCTGATATGGAAAAACGCCCATATTACCAACGAGCGCAAATCCCTGCCATGGGCGCTGTCATCATCGCCGTAGCAACCCTCGAGTTTTTCGTTGACCGACGCAGGATAAACAAGTCAGGAAAGAATACCAGCCTTGTGCTGGACCTGCTGATCATATTCCTCCTTGTCTTTATCGTTATCGTAATTACAGCATTTATTGCCTTTTGATCCAACATATATTTCTGAATCGTGATAACCTGTATCCAGTTGATTGCTCCCGTGATGATGTGTATTTTTAAATATATGTCAAAAAAGTAATACATGGGTGTCATGATATTAAAACAGCTGGAAACATCCGTTTCAGTTGTACATCAGATCAGCGGTTATCCCCGGGACATTGTGAGTAGTTCATACCGGGATGATAAGCTGAAATTTTCATTCCATGATGTAATAGTACCGGCAGGTACCTTTCTTCATGTTGCTGGTAGATATTTCACCGAGACCGTGTATTGTATTGAAGGTAGAGGTGAGGTTGAAAGAATACCCGGAAAGGAGGTGAATACCCTTGAACCCGGCTCCCTGTTGATAATGTACAGGAACGAAGAGCATTATATAAGGGCCATGGAGGACATGCGCATGATGATCATGTATGAACCTCCATTACCTGCCAGAGACCTTCTTGAAACAGATGAAGTTGAGATCTGTGGGGATATACTAAATATATTCGTGATAGGTTTGAATGATTTCAATATACAGAAATTAAGTTCAATACGGAATGCTGACAGGCACAATTTTATAAAGCTTCTTGACGCGGAAGATGTGCTTGAGCGGGAAGACTATCCATTACATGAAATAATTGAAAAGGCAGGAAAAGAAATACGCCGACAAAAAAGTACACATGATGGGATAATACACTACATAGATTTTCCAGTAAGTACAATAGTTCCCCTGCTGGGAAAGGAATTCGGGTTCAGAACTTCGTCTCTTGAAAGTGTACTAAAATGTGAACATAAGTACTGGAGCAGGTTCGAACAAAAAAGGATCATACCCGAACACGTACCTCTTTTTCAGGCCTTTGATCCCTTTGAAGAAAACGTGATCGGGAAAATTGAAATTAAATATCCTTTCTGGGTGAAGCCGGTTAAATCATTTTCATCCTACCTCGGTTTCCGCATCAACAATAAAAGTGATTTCATCCTGGCAACGTCGGTTATAAAAAGAAATATCGGACGCTTTTCGGATCCTTTTAACTACATGCTTGATATGGTTGATAAGCCTGAAGAAGTATCAGCTGTAAACGGGGGATACTGTATAGCTGAAGATATAATTGGTGGCAGACAGTGTACGCAGGAGGGATTCAGTTTTAACGGGAAAATAGAGATATATGCCACTATTGATTCTTTCAGGGAACCCTACCTCCCATCATTTTCCAGTTACCAGTACCCATCAATTCTGCCACCGGATGTTCAGAAGAGAATGACTGTCATATCAAAAACAATAATGGAATATATTGCTTATGATAATGCACCATTTAATATTGAGTATTTCTGGGACATGGAGACCAACCGGATATGGCTGCTGGAGATAAACCCGAGAATTTCAGAGTCGCACTGTGATCTCTTTGAAAAGGTTGATGGATCATCGAGTCACCAGGTTGCGGTAGAACTGGCCCTGGGCATCAAGCCGTCACCTCAAAAGGGAAAGGGTGAGTATAACTGCGCGGCAAAGTTCTTCGTGAGAAGCTTTGAAGATGCCATGGTTACCAGGGTGCCTTCATCTGAAGAGATACAACATATCGAAGAAGAGCTGGTCCCCGGATCTATTATTAAGATCAAGGCAATTGAAGGGAAACGGCTTTCAGAGATGATGGACCAGGACAGTTACAGCTACAATACAGCGATCGTATTTATTGGTGCAGGCAGTAAAAAAGAACTTGATGAAAAATACAGGCTTATCCTGGACAACCTCCATTTCTCATTTTCCACATGATAGGATCATATGCAGCCTTGACCGGTTCCCGTCCTTCTGTTATAATTTTATTATTATGAGAAAAAGGAGGAGATGAGTCATCGAAAGAAAAAATATATTCGTACTCGGGCTTGATCCATTCAATCATAAAGAATTACAACTGGTTTCCGGGGCAACACGCTATAACTACGAAACACTGATGACCTTTGATGATATTTTCGGTCCTGATGCTCCCGGAATACAGGAATTACTGCGCAAATCTGAAGAAATCCTTAATCAATATGAAGGAACTGTTGATGGTATTATCGGTTACTGGGACTTCCCGGTTACATCGATGGTGCCTATACTGTGTGAGGTGTTTGATCTTCCCGGCCCCAACCTGGAAGGGGTGATCAAGTGTGAACATAAATACTGGAGCAGGCTTGAGCAGAGCAGGGCTATTGATGAGTTTCCGGGATTTGAAGCGGTGGATCCATTTGATGATGATGCCGTTAATAAACTGTCCATCAAGTATCCTTTCTGGTTAAAGCCGGTGAAGGCAACCGCGTCCCAGCTGGGTTTCGGGATCAAAAGCAGGGAGGAATTTCTTGAAGCTCAGGAAGAAATCAGAAATAAGATTACCACTTTTTCGGGCCCCTTTAATTTTCTGCTGTCTAAAATAACCCTTCCCGATGAGATGAAAAACATCGATGGCGGGTACTGTATTGCAGAAGAGATTATAAAAGGCAGCCAGTGTACGGTATCAGGTTTTGTGAACAATAAAAAAGTAACCGTCTACGGAATAGTAGATTCAATAAACTACCCTGATTCTTCTTCGTTTTTCAGGTACGAGTATCCCTCCACTCTTCCCATGAAGGTGCAGCGGCGTATCACGGATAATTCTATAAAAATAATTGAACAGATCGGGCTTGATAACAGCACTTTCAACATTGAATATTTTTATGACGAAGCCTTTGACAGGATATGGACCCTGGAAGTGAATCCGCGCCTGTCGCAGTCTCATAGCTACCTGTACCGTGAAGTTGATGGGGAACCGAATTTCAAGATAATGATAGATCTGGCATTAGGTGAATCTCCCGGGTTTCCATACAGGGAAGGGCAGTTTAACTGTGCCGCGAAGTTTTTTCTGCGCAGGTTTGATGACGCGAAAGTAACCAGGGTGCCAACTGCTGCCGAAATGCAACAGGTGAAACAATTGATACCGGGAACCCGTATCGATATGAATGCCCGTGAGGGGATTTATCTTTCTGAGCTTCCCAGGCAGGACAGTTACAGTTTTGACCTTGCCCATATCTTTATTGGCGCTTCGGATCATTATGAACTCATGGATAAGTATCATCGTTGCGTTGAAATGCTGAATTTTTGTTTTGATGAATAATTATGAAAACGATTACTGAATTCCCGTGTAAGGTGAAAGAAATTGAACATACCATGATACCGCTGTCCGATGGTATCAGGCTGGCGGCACGTATCTGGATGCCGGAAGAGGCGATGAAAACCCCTGTCCCCGCCATCCTGGAATATATTCCGTATCGCAAGCGTGATTTTACCGCCCATCGTGATTCACTGAACCATCCATATTTTGCCGGTCATGGATACGCCTCCATACGTGTTGATATGAGGGGCAGCGGAGAATCAGAAGGAGTTCTGGCGGACGAGTACCTTGAGATCGAGCTTGTTGATGGCATGGAAGTACTTCGCTGGATCGCTGATCAGCCCTGGTGTGACGGCAATATCGGAATGATCGGTATATCCTGGGGAGGGTTTAACGGGTTGCAGATCGCGGCCCATGGCCCGGAAGAATTGAAGGCGGTTGTGACCGTGTGTTCTTCAGATGACCGGTATTCTGATGATGTGCATTACATGGGGGGGTGCCTGCTTGGGGATAATCTTTCATGGGCATCTACCATGTTTGCTTTTAATTCATGTCCCCCCGATCCTGAACTGGCCGGGGATAGCTGGCGTGATCTCTGGTTTCAACGGCTTGAAGGCAGCGGCCTCTGGCTTGAAAAATGGCTTCGGCATCAGCGACGTGACCAGTACTGGAGGCATGGTTCAATAGCCCGGGATTATACTGATATCAACTGCCCGGTGATGGCGGTAAGCGGCTGGGCGGATGGGTATTCCAATACAGTGTTTCGAATGCTTGAAAACCTGCATGTACCCAGGAAAGGACTCATAGGACCATGGAGTCATCGCTATCCTCACATGGGGGTGCCTGGGCCGGCCATCGGTTTTTTACAGGAGTGTCTCAGGTGGTGGGATCACTGGCTGAAAAACAAAGACACGGGCATCATGGATGAACCCATGCTTCGGGTATGGATGCAGGACAGCATGCCCCCAACCACCAGTTATTCATATCGTAGCGGACGCTGGGTGGCGGAAGACGAATGGCCTTCAGGAAAGATTGAAGAACAGTGGTACCCCATTGAACGAACAGGCCTGGGCATGCCGGGTGAGATCGTGACGGAGGAAGCCATTCCACTGCAGTCACCGTTGACGGTGGGATTGTTTGCAGGAAAGTGGTGTTCATACAGCGCCACACCTGATCTTCCCCATGACCAGAGAGAGGAAGACGGTGGTGCCCTGATATTTGAAAGTGAACCATTAACCCGACAGCTTGAGCTTATGGGAACACCACTTCTGAATATTGATTTTACATCAAATAAGCCCGTTGCCATGGTTGCTGTCCGCATTTCTGATGTGGCACTTGACGGTAAGGCTACAAGGGTTACCTATGGGCTTCTTAACCTTACCCATCGTAAGAGCCATGAAGAACCAGAGAATCTTGAACCGGGTGAACGTTACCAGGCCCAGGTGAAGTTAAACGGTGTGGCCCAGGTTTTTCCACGGGGACACAAGGTTCGAATATCAATATCAACATCATACTGGCCTATCGCGTGGCCTTCCCCTGAACCTGTAATGCTGAAGATATTTACAGGTAAGACCCGGGTGATGCTTCCTGTTCGTCAACCCAGGGGAAGTGATGCTGAATTGCGGGAGTTTGACCCACCCGAGGCAGCCGAACCGGTAAAAAGAATACCCATAGAGACAGGACGGCACAACTGGCTGGTAGAACGTGACCTTGCAAATGATAAGTCCACGTTAAAAGTAATAAAGGACGATGGGATTCAACTGTACAGGGATATCAATATGGAGGTAGAAAACCGTTCATATGAATGGTATTCTTCCGTGAATGATGACTTTTCCTCAATACGCGGTGAAACATGGTGGGCAAGGGGATTCAGGCGGGGTGACTGGCATACACGTATCACAACCCGTACTGTACTTACCTCTGACCCCAATTATTTTTATATCGATGCAGAGCTGGACGCTTTCGAAGGGGACACCCGGGTATATTCACAGAACTGGAACATGAAGGTTGAACGGGACTTTATGTAATTGTAAACACCTG
>CAZVRB010000128.1:5522-7574 GCA_964629365.1 uncultured Leptospiraceae bacterium | reverse complement strand
CAGTATGGAGGGTAAAAACGCACAGAGAACCACCATGGCAAATCCCGTTGCCGTATGAGTCTGCCGGTAGACGTACACCCCCAGGGCAAAGGCGGTCATCCCGTTGCCCAGCCCCGAGATCATCTGTCCCGCCCATACCGTTATAAATTTGCCGTATGATCCTTTCATCTTCTCACCCACCCTTAGAACTGGTACAGTCCCTGGATGCTGACAAAATACCCGTCACCCAGGTCACGTTTTTCTTCTTTGCGGCACAATTCACGTCCGCCGAAGGCATACCCGCCGGATATTTTAAGAAGGGTAATATCCAGGGTGGCAAACACCGCGTAATAATGAATTTCAAGAGATTCTGTTTCATCATCATCACAGGTAAAATCAGCGTACCGCTCGTTGAGCTCAAATGCGCCGTAATTGTCGTTCTTGAAGCCTACTGCCACCCCCGCGAAATCACCCATCTCGTGGTCAACGGGGAAGAAACGGTAGCCAAGCGTGCATTCGAAGAGAATGTCCCGCTCGTCCCTGAATTCGTCCATCCTGGTATCAACGGTTAAGCGGAACTGGCTTTTGGGTCCCACTACCATGTTCAGGTTAGGGCCGGTTATGAAATCAAAGGAGGTGTACAGCCAGCTGCCATCGTACTTGTAACGGATAAGGGGAACGGGGATGACCGGCCACGGT
The DNA here is from genome assembly GCA_964629365.1 of uncultured Leptospiraceae bacterium. Taxonomy (GTDB): domain Bacteria; phylum Spirochaetota; class UBA4802; order UBA4802; family UB4802; genus M55B154. Next base: position 6,896 of record CAZVRB010000128.1, on the reverse strand, counting down.
TCACCGTTAGGCATGTCGATACCGAAATCACTGACGGCAATACCCCCTCCGAAAATGAAAGAGGTGTGCTCAGTGCTTACAAACTCGTACCCGTACATGAGGGCCGACTGGAAGGTGTTAAACCCGCCGTATACCGGCTCGTTGGATTCGCTTTTGAAAAGAACCAGGTACTGGTGTCGTCCCGCCCGTCCGTCAAGCAGGGTGTCTATTGAGTGAAAGGCATCGGGATAGTCGCACTGGGGTTCTTCCTTGAGGATATGCCGTGTATAGAGTCCCACGAACATCACGTCTTTCCCCTGTACCACCAGTCCCGCTCCGGGAGATTTCACGGTCTGCTTGTCCAGTGATAAATGATCGTATTGTGCCAGGGGTATGTAGTTAACGCCCTGCTCTTCTTCTTTACTGTTGTCATCGGCATATGCGGCGGCCGTAATGGCACATATGGCTATTGTAACTGCTATTAGTTTTTTCATTATACTGTCTCCTGAACCTTTAATGTGTTTTTATCGCGTGTGTCTGATTCCTCGTAATCCTTCCTGAAGAAGAAATCCCGGTCCCGGTAAAGAAGGAACACTGCCAGGCCAATAAGGAGTACGGTTTGTATAAGTTTGCTGAAAGGATGTGTGGCAAAAATCTCGTTGAAGACGCCGGCGGTGATATGGAAGACTATGGCCACCACGATGTTTCTGCCGGTCTTGTAGTACAGCCAGTTCATGATGAGGACAAAGGGAACCAGGCTGAAATAGAAATTCATTGAATATAACCAGCCCGTTTCAACAAGGTTGCTGTGATAGTAATCCTTGATGAAAGAGAGCGGGAAATGCCAGAGTGCCCAGAATAACCCGAACAGAACCGACGTGGTAAAGAGGCTGAAACGTGCCCGCAGTGTATCGGTGCCATAAGAGTGCCAGGCCATCTCTTCAATCAGGGGGGCCAGTAAGAGCATGAACCACGCCGGGAAAAGACTGTATGTAAATGAAAGACTATCCGCGAATGCGAACTGGCTGGTGCTGTATCCGAAAAACAGCGATATGGCCTGTGCCATCAATATGCTTCCCGGCATGAGCAGCAGCGTGATACCCAGGTATACCGGTTTTGCCGCCGTGAACTTGAATACCCTGTGAAAAAGGTCATGCTTTAATTCAGGATCTGACAGCATAAAGTAAAACGCGATTACCATGGGGCTGAAAAGTCCCAGCACCATCAGTATACCCCCTACTGTACCATGCCATTGCTGCACCGGGGTTTGATGGCTTAAGAATGCCGCCACAAACCACAGGCCCCATGGAATGGCCGTTGCAAGACCGTAAAAAAGTACCGGATGTCTGTATTTTTGAATATTCATCTCGTTCACCTCTAATCTTTATTCATCTC
>CAZVRB010000128.1:0-5422 GCA_964629365.1 uncultured Leptospiraceae bacterium | reverse complement strand
CAAAAAAAATGATGTGTAATGCCTTGTAAGAAACCGCGTATTTCCAGGTATCCACCATGGATTTATGAAGGGTGCCCTCATTCGTTATCATTGGTTGTGTTCCTGTTGTCTCAACTGTCCGCTTCATGATCTTTCCTGTCCTTCTCCGGTTTCAAACTGAGTATCATATTGCTATAGTGTACATTATAGCAATAGACCGACCGTCGGTCTATAAATAATTCAATAAAAGCCATTTTTTTTTGCTTTTTTTTATACAGGAGAAGATCCTGCTTCACCCTTCTTTACGCCGGACATTATACCAATGGCAACCAGCACCAGCACGGCAGAGACAATGTACATGGTACTGTAATCGTTTCCGGTGACCTGGATAATCAGCCCCATAATATTTGGTCCCGCGATGGCGGCCGCGGTAACAAAAAGAAAGGAAATACCCGTGTAGGTACCCGCCCGAAGGTTGTCGGTAAGGTCAAGGATCATGGGGAAGGAGTTGACGTTTATCAGCATCCAGGCCAGCCCGCACAGCATCAACAGACCGCCGATCACCGGCACCTGGCCAAATAGCGGTAACGTCCACAGTGGCATGGTAAGCACCTGCCTGTTTAAGAAATACATGGCCAGAAGAACCGTCATCAACAGCACCAGTCCTGCCATTATAACCGGTTTACGTCCCAGTTTCCCCCCAAGCATGCCGGCCGGCAGGGCCGTAATCAAGAGCATAAGGGGGAAAAGACCAAGCAATCGCGCACCATGATCCCCGGGATATCCCAGGTGATTGCGTGCATACAGGGTAAAGAATGCCTCGATGGAGCTGAGGGCAACGATCCAGAAAAAGTGGGCGGTGAAGATACGAAGGGGACTTCTCTCCCTGTCACGCAGAATGGCCATAAGGTTTGACAGCAAACGGGGCCTTTCAAGAGGGGACGAGCCGTATTCCCCCGGCTCGCGAATACACACAAAAAGCAGTATGCCCGCGGTAAGCACTACCCCGCTTCCCATCCAGAAGGGATATGCCTGGTTTTGGGCAAAAAGCATCCCACCCACCATGGCTGCCAGGATACCCCCTATACCCCCCATGAAATTGTTGATACCGTTAGCCTGCGACCTGTAGGGTGAGGGGGTAATGTCCGCCAGCAGGGCCACAACCGGGGTGCGCCAGAGGGTCATGCTGAGAATCAGGGTGATAGTACCAGCCGCGAAGAGGGGCAGCGCCTGGGCCATGGGGACCAGCACGAAAGCCGCAGCTGATACCGAAACACCTGCCAGGATAAAGGGCATGCGCCTCCCTATTGGGGTTCGCACCCTGTCCGACCATGCTCCCAGCGGCGGGAGTATAAGCAGGGCGGCGATATTATCCAGGGTCATGAAAAACCCTATTGCAGCAGGCGCAAGGGAAAAACGATCCTGCAAAAACAGCGGAACAAAACTGTTGTAGACCACCCAGATAACACTTAAACCCAGTGAGCCGAAACCCAGGATCACTATCTTCCCGTAATTGAATTTCATCTATTGTCTATGCTTCTATCAATTTATTATTGTGAAAGACTTATCGTTCTAACATAAAATCAAAAGATCCGGCACGGGCACCCAGTTGGGCTTCCAGTAATGACGGCAGGGCCTCCATCCGGCGTGCCATTTGCGCATCAGTCCACGGATAAAAACCCACATCCGTGAGAAACTGCGCGCCGGCCAGGATAAACTCCGCGCACTCAAGGGGATATTCCGTCTTGAATACACCCGTTTCACATCCTTCCGAGATAACACGGGCATACAGCGGTGCCAGCATTACCAGGTACCTGCCCAGCTGCTTGGCATGCATTTCGGTATTTTCAGGGTGATGGAGGGAATCAAGAATGTTCTCATTCTCATCATCTATATCACTTTCCGTGATAAGCAGTTTCAGTTTCTCCATGGCATCCAGTTCTTTCACACTGTCACTTCTGAGCAGTTCTTCTTTCTTCTTCAGTTCCTCGTTGACAATATCTTCAACAACCGCCTCAAGTATTTCTTCCTTGGAAGAGAAGTAATGGTAGAGAGTCCCCTTGGCAATGTTCAGTATCTCAATGAGGTCATTCATGGTGGCCTTATCGTAATCTTTCACCTGGAAAAGCTTCCTGGCTGCCTGGATGATCTCTTCCCGTCTTTCCTCGTGCTTTTTAACTGTTCTTGCCATTAACGCGTGTCACTCCCTGGTCACGTAAAGTATACCACTATTATTCCACATGCCCTATCTTCTCAAGAAGAAAAAAAATAACATCACGCAGAGACGCGGGGAACGCGGAGATTTTTCGTGCTTTTCCTCTGCGCCTCCTCGTGATAGTAATTTTGTATTAATGGCTACATCTCCCCAACCGCCTCAAGCACCATCCGGGCAAACTTACCGAAATCAAGGGCCTTCTCCCTGTGATGGGTTGCACCCAGGCGCACGATCACCAGGTCGTTCTCCGGGAATATTGCCACACGCTGCAGGTTAAACCCGCTCATGTAGTACATGGAACCGGGAAGTTCTTCGTAGCTTCGCCGCATTTCGTCTGTACGCGGGGTACCGGGATTCAGCCATATCTGCGCACCGTACTGATCATGAGAATCAGGCGTTGGGGTGGTGCAGTACTTGATCCAGTCCGGCGGCAGAAGCTGCCTGCCTTCCCACTTCCCATTCTGCAGAAAGAACTGTCCCATGCGGGCCCAGTCCCGGGCATTGGCGAACATGTAGCTTGAGCCCACAAAGTTGCCCGAGGCGTCGGGCTCGATGACGGCACTGTCCATGTGCAACGGCCTGAACAGGCGCTCCTGCAGGTAGCGGTGCACGTCAACCAGGGTGCCTCCTGTTTTCTCTTTCACTATGCTCATGATGATGTTGGTGGTACCGCTTGAGTAACTCCATTTCTCGCCAGGCTTGTATTCCAGCGGCTTTGCGGCGGCAAAGGCTGCCATGTCAGCCCGGTCATAGAGCATCTCGGTGGCGTCCTTCATTGGGCCGTATACCTCCTCGAACTCCAGCCCGCTGCTCATTCGCATCAGGTTGTCCAGGGTGATCTTCGACCGGGGATCACCCTCATCCTGCCATGCCTTCACGGGGGCGGGCCGGTTCACGTCAAGTTTCCCGTCCTTCACCAGCATACCCACAAGGGTTCCCGTTATAGACTTGGTCATTGACCAGCCAAGAAGTCTTGTGTCGGGCGTAATATTGTCCGCGTAACGCTCGGCGATGAGCCTCCCCTTATAGACAATCACCACCCCCTGGGTGCGCACCGGCAGGGCGTTTTTCTTCTGCAGAAATGCAAAGTTAAGGGCTTCTTCCAAGTCCTCCCCGTCCACCCCCCGGGGAAGACTTCTAAGGTCAACCATGTTGCCAGCCGGCCAGAGTAACGTATCAGAATTGCTGAAGGACGGGGTCGCTCCCTCAACCTGCCCCATAAGATCTTCCCGGGTTCTTTCTACCAGCACCGTACAGCCAAACCCCTCCCGGTAGATTGCCGTGGTATCCTGCAAAAATCCCAGGCCCACCGAGGTAACCTCTTTCTTCTCACGGTCGATGCTGTTTGACACCAGCCCGAAGAGTGGATTGGTTGGATTGATCTCTTCTGTCACGATATATTCAGGATCACGGTCTGACAAAAAGACCTGTGAACAGAGGTACTTGGATGAGTACCCGGTACCGATGGGCAGTGCGTTGTATATGAAGTAAATTCCGTAAATAAAGACGATAGCTAGTAGAATGAGAAAACCGTAGATAATACCCTTTTTGTATTTTTTCATGGGGAACCTCCTGAAGATAATGTGGTTCAGGCATATACCATTATTGGATAGATGTCCAGCGAATTTGTTGAACGGAGTTCATTTTGTTATCCATCGTAGACCAATCATATTATAAACATTAAGCAATAAGAAAAAAACCTTGAATAAATTGCCGATAATTTATTTTATATGTATACTTATGAAGATTAATTGATATTATTAAACTTATCGAAAAGGATGGCTGGTATCTTCATTCTACCAGGGGTAGCCACAGGCAATATAAACATCCAACAAAACCTGGAAGAGTAACTATTGCAGGTAAGCTTTCAGATGACATAGCACCTGGCACATTAAACAGTATTCTAAAGCAAGCTCAACTAAAGGAGTAATACACAGAATGAAAAAATTCTTAATTGTGATAGAAAAAACTGAAAGTAATTATTCGGCCTATGCACCCGATCTGCCGGGGTGTATTGCAACCGGAAATACTGTTGAAGAAACAGAGAAGAACATGTACGAAGCTATTGAGTTTCATATTGAAGGGCTGAAAGAAGACAACCTCCCAGTACCAGAGTCATCATCCATTGCCGAGTATGTGGTAATGCAGTAACATGCATCATTCATGCTTCACCCTCCTCCACCCTGCTGGCAGACTGTATCTTCTTGTAAAGCCGGTGAATCTCGGCTGCTTTCTGCAGCCGTTTCTTTATGGCCCCGGGTGACATGTCAACCGGTGAATTTTTATTTTTCATCTCTATCTGAACTCTCACTGAGCTTCTTTATATCCAGCATGTCCTGGTCGCGGCCATTCCACCGCAAAGTCGCAAAGTTCGCTAAGGGCGCGAAGAAAATGGACATAAAAAATATTTCCACTTTGCGATTCTCTGCGTCCTTAGCGCTTTAGCGGTTAACCATTATAATCCTTACTCTGTACCTCTGGGCCTCTGTGGTAAATCTTTTACTCCCCTTTAAAAACAGGATCACGCTTCTCGGCAAAAGCCGTCATCCCTTCTTTCACGTCTTCGGTGAAGAAAAGTTTGGCCAGCTCTTCGCGCTCAACCTTCAAATGCTGCTCGGGCGACACGCTTGGGCTCATGGACATAACCTTGAGAATGGCCTTCACAGAAAGTGGCGGACGTTTTGCCAGTTCCATGCCGAAGGCCACCGCTTCGTCAAGCACCGTGCCTTCATCACACAGCCTGTCCACCAGGCCGATTTCCAGCGCTTCTTCGGCCTGCAGCTGCTTGCCAAGTATCATCATCTCAAGGGCCTTTGAGCGCCCCACCAGCCTGGGCAGGCGCAGGGTACCGCCGTATCCCGGCATGATACCGAGATTGGTCTCGGTGAGTCCTATGCGGGCTCCCTTTTTCATGAACCTGAAATGACAGGCCATGGCAAGTTCAAGCCCGCCCCCAAGTGCGTGACCGTTCAGTGCGGCGATCACCGGCTTGGCGCAGTCCTCCACCTTGTTCCATATGTCCTGCCCCCGCTTGAGAAAATCCACCGGGCCGTAGCTTCCGAAACCCGCCGACAGGTCGGCACCGGCGCTGAAGATCTTCTCTCCTGAACCGGTAAAAACCACGACCCGTATGTCCTTGTTCGCCTCGCAGGCGTCTATCTGCGCCCGTATTCCCTCAAACACCTCGTGTGACAACTGGTTGGCCTTGGGCCGGTTAATGGTAATAAT
>CAZVRB010000127.1:0-7707 GCA_964629365.1 uncultured Leptospiraceae bacterium | reverse complement strand
CCGTAGGTTTTTCGGTTTCCGGTGATGCGTTCTGAAAGCCACATCACCTGTTCACGCACCCGCCAGGACTGCATGAATACCGTGTCAAAACCGATAAGGTGACCGGCAACCCCAAGCCAGAGAAGGTGGGAATGCAGCCTTTCAATTTCAAGCATAAGGGTACGAATGAATTCTGACCGCCTGGAAATCTTGATGCCCGCCGCGTCCTCAACAGCCTGTGAATAGGCGGTGGCATGTACCGAACCGCAGATGCCGCAGATTCGCTCGGCTATATAGGGAACCTCGTTGTAGGTTACCTGGGTGGTGCAGAGTTTCTCGATACCCCGATGGGTCATGAAACCGCGATAATCGGCTCCCTTTACCGTTTCCCCGTCAACGTATACCGCGAAGTGGCAGGGTTCGTGCAGCATGGGGTGAAAGGGTCCTATGGGCACGGTGGTGCATCCTTCAGGAGCCTCGTCCAGCTGGTAGGCAACGTCTTCGGCTGCAGGCGGCATCAGGTTCCACGGTATTTCCTTGCGGAGGGGGTGGATCCCTTCGGGCCAGTCGTCGGCAAGTATGAGACGTTTGGGTTTTGGATGATCGGTGAACTTCATACCCAGGAGATCGATGTATTCCCGTTCCGACCAGCCCGCGTTGGGGATGTCGGGGGTAATGGAATCCAGTTCGGGATTGTCAGCCGGTACAGAGGTTCTGATGTTTACAAACAGGTCCTCCTTATCGAAGGTGAATGAATGTACCAGTCCCAGTGTGCCGTCTCTTTCAATATTGTCATAACCGGTGCTGACGAGATATCGTCCACCCTGGTCTATGATCTCGTTGGACATCTGCCGAATTATGCTTTTGTCCACATCTATGAAAAGCCGTGATTCCATCGGTTTTTCAACACCTGTTACCTTGTCACTGAACTTTTCAGTCAGATGATTTTTTACCTGTTCGATGGATGGCATAATCTACCTCTTTTAATCGTTAATTTTTCCATTTATTCTTTCACGTTCCCGCCGGTCCAGCGCAGCATGGTGCGTAGTCCCGCGAACATGTTTCTATTCTTGTACCTGTTAAGATCATTAAGCTCCTGGTATCCGCACAGCCACGTGGGAGCTGTTCTTTCCTGTGAACCGCCGGATTTACGGAGCATCCATGCCAGGGCGAATGAACCTGCCCAGATGGCCAGCATAACCGCCGGTACCGCAACCGAATTGACTGATGTCTGAAGGCCGGGAACCTTGAGTGTGACACCCATGGCGCTGGTGAAAATGCTGTCAGTCAGGGCAACACTGTTGAACGTGTCAAATACCGTGGATCCCGCCGAGTTTCTGAATACACCCATGATGACTGTGTAATAGAAGTAGGGGATAAGTCCCTGAACCAGGCAGAGTGCGCCAAGTATGAATTTCGGCAGAAGCATTCCAAAAGGTACTTCCCTGGGTTCCTCTTTGCAGCAGAACTCTGAGCCGCTTGAGGCAAAACTCATGCCGAAGAACTTTACGTAGCAGGCCAGGGTTATGGCGCTGGTAAAAAGTGCGATGATACCGAAGATCACCAGGAAGAGCATCTCGCTTCCGGCCAGAAGTGACGTTGAAATAATGGTCCACTTGCTGGCAAAGCCGCTGAATGGGGGTACCCCCGCGATTGAGAGAGAGGCTATACCGGCGATAACGGCAGTTGCCGGCATAAACTTCATCAGTCCACCCAGCATGTTCAGATCCTTGGTGTGGGTAGCGTACAGTATGCTGCCGCTTGATAGGAAGAGCAGCCCCTTGAAGACGGCATGGTTGAGTACATGGTAGAGCACGCCGATTATTGCCACCATGCCGAGAAGCTTCATGAATTCAGTCTGTCCGTTCAGCATGAAAAGGGCGGCGCCGATGGCGAATATGATATATCCTATCTGGCCGATTGAGCTGTATGCCAGCAGGCGCTTGTAGTCGTTTTGTTTCATGGACTGCACGGTGCCGATAAACAGGGTGACCACACCGAAAGAGGCGATGAGAGCTCCCCAGAACATGGGGTTGAAGTGAAACCCTTCAGTGTGGGGCACCATCCAGAAGAATGTTCGAATTATTCCATACACCCCGGTCTTGATCATCACCCCTGAAAGCAGCGAACTGATGGGAGAGGGGGCGATGGAGTGTGCGTCGGGCAGCCAGAGCTGTCCCAGTGGAAAGACCCCTGCCTTGAAGCTGAAGCCGAGAAGCAGCAGTCCGAATACAAGCATGGGGGCAATACCCGTAGTCATGCCCAGCTTGGCAGTGAGGGTATGCAGCGAATCACCCATGAGGGCACCGTCGATGAGAAATGTGGCGCCGAAGATGATGAGCCATGCAAGCTCCATGAGGCCAAGATACTTGTTGGCGTTTCGAACGTTCTCAGGTTTTTTTGACTCATATCTAATGAGAAAGTAGGACGCGATTGTCATCAACTGCCAGGATACGGTGAAACCGATTGACAGGTCATCAACGGTAACGATGCCGATCATCCCCAGTATGAACAGGGGAAAATGGAAGTAATACCCCCGCACCCCGTAATCGGTATAATGCTCCATGTACCTGATGGAATAGAAGGCGCTCATTATGGCCATGAAGGCGATGATAGCCATGAAAAAGCCGGAAACCCCGTCTACCAGGAAGTATACACCCATGCCGCCGATAGATAGAAACTTTGATGACTGCGAGGCGGCTGTAAACACGGTGGTAGCGGCTATATTCATCAAGATGATGCCGGCGGCTGTTACCATCAAAAAGTTGAGCCAGCCTGCCAGTCTTCGCATTCCGCCGAAAAGGGGCACCACAAGCCCGGAGGCAAGCAGTATTCCCATTGCCAGTATCAGTTGCCCGTAAATATCAGTGTTCATACACACACTCCTTCTGACCGCGTGATAGTATTTCGTTTATAAAGTCTATAATGATATCTGCCTGTTCCGTAACCTTTGCGGAAAGACCTTCACCGAAATCAGCATTTTTTACAGAGATGCCAAGCAGGTACACTTTCTTGTTGTGCCGCTGTAGTATCTCTCCGGACATCTTCAGCGAAAGCTTATGGGTTGAAAGGTCGTTCAGGGTTTCGTTGAATGATCGCAGAGGACCAAAAAATACGCTACCCTCGGGCGCCCCGGTGCTGATGGCATCGATAACGATGACATGCTCAGAACTTCCCTCGGCTATCTTGAACACGTATCCTTCGATAATGTCCTCAACGTTCATGATGGAGACGCTCTCGTCAGTATCCCTGTTGAGCCTGTCAACAATGTACAGTCCAACAGCGTCGTCCTGTTTCAGATAATTTCCCATTCCCACGATGCAGGTGGGCCTGGAGAGTACCTGTTGTATTTCTTCGATTCTTGACATTATATCTGTTCCCCGAGGGTCTTGATCTGCCTGTAGGTGTACACCGGCCCGTCAGTGCACACCAGGGTTCGACCGATACCGCAATGCTGACACTTACCCACGCCGCATTTCATGTGGCGCTCAAGGGTTGAGATGATATGTTCGTCGCTGATGCCCCTGTCCATCATCTCCTTGATGACGGCGTTGAACATGATGGGTGGGCCGCAGACGAAGGCAACGGTGTCATCCACCGGCAATTCCATCTTGTCAAACAGGGTGGTGATGATACCGCTGTGTCCCTTCCAGTCGGGTGTGGGGTTGTCCACGGTGATGAATGTCTCGAACCCGTCAATGTTCTGCCATTCTTCAAGATTGTAACTGTACATGAGGTCATCCGGTGATCGTGATCCGTACATGAGTATGATACGGCCGAAATCTTCCCGATGCTGCAGCACGTTAACAATGGATGAGCGCAGCGGGATAAGGCCGATACCGCCGGCAACGTAGACAACGTTCTTTCCCTTGATCTCCTCAAATGGGAAGCCGTTGCCAAAGGGGCCCCGTACACCCAGCTTGTCTCCCGCCTGCAATGAGTGCAGGGCACCGGTTACTTTACCAACGGTCTTCACCGTGATATGAAAACGGTCATCTTCGGGACTGGGGGGGAGGGACACGGCAAATTCACCCGAACCGAAAACGGTGCACATGATAAACTGTCCCGATTTGAACTTAAAGGTTTTGTCCACTTCCCTGTTGTCAAAAGAGAGATAGAAAGTCTTCACGTCCTGTATCTCTTCTTTTATTTCATCTATGGTGGCTATTTCCGGTATTGTTACTATTTTCTGTATATTCATGGTCTTCACCTATTTGCTGATTTCTCGTCGAATATATGTGACAACGTTTGGCAGACCGATATCTCCGGGGCATACCCAGGCGCATCGTCCGCATCCCACGCATCCCGGCCTGAGATACTTCTTCGACTGTGAATATGAAAGCTTGCAGAAGAAGCGCTTGTTTCTGCGGTCTTCTACGGGTTTTCGCGGGTTGTGTCCCCCTGCCATTCGTGAATAGCCTTCGTAGGAGCACGAGTCCCATGTTCTCAGTCGCAGGGATTCTCCGTCCTTCCTGTTCACGTCTACCACGTTAAAGCAGGTGCATGAGGGGCAGACGTAGGTGCAGGCACCGCATTCGAAACACTGGTCGCCGATGAATTCCCATACAGGTTCGTCGATAAAACCGGTGGTTACCCGGTTCATCACCCGTGATATCCACGCCTTGTTCTCAACGGCGATGTCCTCGAAGAGGGTGAGTGATTTTTCAACCCGTGCCTTCTTCTCGTCGGCGTGCTCTGTCGATGCCTTTTCAAGGTTCATCTGTTTTGCCAGGGCTTCTCCTTTTTCACTTCCCGTCTCTACCAGGTAGTGCTGGCCGATATCGGTGAGGTTGAGGTCATATCCTTCTTTGGCGTCAGGCCCGCTGTCGGTACAGACGCAGAAACACTGCTTAAAAGGGGTGATACACGTGTTGGTAACGATAAACATCCGGCTTCGATGCTCACGGTACCAGTCGTCCACAAACTCCTGTCCCAGAAAAAACCGGTCCATGCAGAGAATGCCTTCAAGGTCGCAGGGACGCAGGCCGAAAAGAGCCTTGCGGCTCTCATCGAATACACCGGTTATTTCAGCCTTTTTCTGATCTGCGTCATACCTGTACTGCATGATGGTTTCCATGTGCGGAAAGAGCACGTGCTTTGGTGGCAGTGTTGGTATGGGGGCGGCCATGTCGATATCGTCGATGTTGTCTACCCTGTCAAAAAAGGCCTGCCCGGTGCTGTCCTCCACAACGGGACCGTACATGGTATGGTCTTTTGACAGCTCTTTTGCCAGGTTGAGAATATCGTTCTTTTTAATGATGTACATAATCACACCTTCTCTATTCGTACTGGTATTGTGGCGTCTTCACCTTTTTCAACGGCGTTAATGTGTTTTGATAGAAATGCCGTGATCATATCCCGGATGAAGTAGGGGATATATGCCCGCCCGGGGGCAACTTCGTCGGATACTTTCGCCATGATCTCCATATCTCCACCTGCCGAAACTACCCTGACGGACCAGCGGTCACGCACACCCAGGTTTTTCGCGTCATCCGGGTGGATCTCCACGTATCCGTCAGGGTACAGCAGGAGAGTAGCGTTGTACTCTCGTAAGGGTATATGGGTTTTGTGCATCAGGTTGTTTTGATGCCAGTAGTGTTGTGCCTTACCCATCATAAGAAGGTAAGGAAACGTATCTGTTACGGATGGTATATCCGTGTCCATTGATATCTTTACAAATAACGGCTTGCGGGGGGCACTCTCCAGTGAATAGCGGATGGTGCCATCGGGATTACTGGTGTTGCATGGCCACTGCAGGCCGAATGAAGTTGAAAGGCGATCATAGGTTATTCCAGAATATGTGGGTGTCAGCTGGCTTATCTCGTTCATTACGTCTGAAGGGGAGGCGTAGTTCCAGTTGGCGCCCGCCTTGTTTGCCATGTTCTGCAGCAGTTTCCAGCCCGGCATCACGTTAGCGTCCCCCTCCATCTTTTTACTTGAAAGCTGCACCCTGCGTTCGGTGTTTGTGTAGGTGCCGTCGGTTTCAATATAGCTTGTGATGGGAAGCACCACGTCTGCGAATTCCTGGAAGTCGTTTCTGAAGGCGCCGATGTACACGATGTACTCAACCGAGTCAAGGCTGTCGCGATACTTGATGATGCCGTCATCATGATCGGTTACCACCAGGGCCTTTACGGATCCATTTTTCATCATGGTGTCAAAGTCGAAGCCCCCGTCGGCGGGGAGTGCCTGTTTCCAGGCGCTTTCAAACTTTGAGCGGACTTTCTGGTCTGCAAGGGGCTGGAAACCGGTGAGCAGGTCTGGTGCGCAGCCGGTGTCAAAGCTTCCCTGCAGGTTGTTGATGCCGGCGATGGGGTTCACGCCGCATCCTTCTTTGCCGATTTTACCGGCCAGCAGAAAGACGTTGTAGATTGAACCGATAGTGTCTCGGTCAAGGCCGGATATGCCGGAGGTGAAAAATGACATGGCGCTTTTGCTTTTGGCAAGAAGTTCGGCTAGCCGGGTGAGCTCTTCAACCGTAAGCCCCGACTTTTTCGCGCCGCTTTCTATGTCTACTGCCTGTATGCTTTTGATGAATTCGTTGTAGTTTTCAGTGTTCTTCTCAACGAAGTTCTTGTCGTAAAGATTATTTGCCACCATCACCGATGCCAGCGCGTTGAACAGCACTTTCATGGATCCGGGATTAATTCGATAGAAGCTGTCGGACAACCTGGCTATCTGCGTGGTGCGGCTGTCCAGCGTTACCAGGGTGGCGCCATTCATGGAGGCCATGTGCAGTTCGCTGCCTATGATGGGATTCTGACGGGTGATGTCCATCCCCGCTACAAGAAGCACCCCGGCTTTCTGTATATCCTCGATGGAACCTGTCATGCCGGGAAATCCTGTTCCCTCGTTCAATACGTCAAGGCTGTTGCGATGTCCCGACTCGGTATCGGTGCTGATATTATTGGTGCCGAACACGGATCGTGCCATCTTCATGAACAGGTAATTTTCCTCGTTGGAGGAGCGGGGTGATGCGAGAAATGCCGTTTCGCCGGGAGCGTATTTCTTCAGGTTGTTCACCGCTTCGGTTATGGCTTCTTCGTATGACACTGGCTGAAAGGTGCCGCTTTTCTTTACCATGGGTGTGGTGTTTCTGTCCGTGGTGGAGAGCAGCTCGTGTATGTTCCAGCCCCGCACGCATAATCTTCCCCTGCTTACCGGATGATTCCGGGAGGGGAACACACCGTCAACCCCGGACTGGCTCACCTTCAGAAAGTGTCCGCATCCGGTGCCGCAGAAAGTACAAATTCCGGGTTTATAATCCATGCTGGTCCCTCGTTTCTTTTAAACATTATGCCGAATTGAGTCTGTTAGATATATAGCACCATAAGGGGTATCTGTAAATAGGGGGGAATACTCTTTTGGCATAGGGGAATTCCCCTACGGGTTTTATGGTGGCCTTTAGTGGCATGTTGCCAAACGGGGTAACACAGAGGTCACAAAGAGAGGCTTTGAGGGCACGGAGAGGTGGTGATGGGGTTATGTTCTCCACATAGAACAGTGCTGATACCACGATATCAGGTCGTCTGTTCGAGTCGACTTCCACGAAGTGGAGGAGTCGAGTTTAGCTTCTAGACAGGTCGGCTAATGAGCTATTACCTTTTTATTCTACCGACATCCCGATCATGCAGATATCATCTTCGACTTCCATATTTCCCCGGTGATCAGTCAATGCATCATATAGAGTATTTATAAACCCCTGAACGTTCGAATTTGAAAGTTGCG
>CAZVRB010000126.1:5913-7833 GCA_964629365.1 uncultured Leptospiraceae bacterium | reverse complement strand
GGTTACATGCACTGTTCATCATCGCTATAGCAATGGTTGTGTTCGCCTTACCGTCCTGCGGAGACGCACCTACCGAGTTGGGGTGGGAGAATGGTGAATCAAGTGAAACAATAAATGATATAATATGGGCAGATGGAGATAAGATATGGAGTACTGCCGGTGGTTATTCTCCAGGTGTAAGAACTGTAACTAAAGAAGTAAAAGAGTTGAATGGGATGGTTGAGTGTAAATATGATACCACTGGATTTGATGATTTCGCAACAGCATTAGTCTACATCGAAGAAACTAATTCTCAATCATTATCTCTGAACCCTGGTGAATCAGCTATATACACGTTGCGGGCGCAAGCACCCTGATAGAATACGAATATCTCTTTTATGTGTCTTCCTCAGGTATACAAACCATGGTTACAAATTTTTTAATCTGGATACCCCACAATTATGAAAAAACTATTTTTGTTAACATCATGTATTTTCCTCTCCACTGTTATATTTACCCAAGCGGCAGAGGTTAACTGGGTTCGCATCACCGGGCGCTGGACTGTAGAGCGTGACCTCCATACCTCCTACATGGTGCAGCATAAGCAGAAGGCCTACCAGTGGGGATATAATCCCCTTATCAACGCCAATACCATCATCAGTGGAGAGGTATTTGACGGGTACACCGAAATCGAGGCAGAATTCACACCGCTACGGCCCTACCAGGAAGGACAGTACGTGATGATCCCCTTCGCTATCGAAGATTACCGTAATCTTTACGGTGTGCGTTTATCCGGAACGGCAAACAACCTGAACAAGGCCGCCTTCATTCAGTCGCGAACGAAGGACACTACCCGGCCCCGGTCAGAAAAATGGAATTTTGAAATTGCAGAGCACACTTCGGCGAAAATCGATGTATCGTACAACAATCCCATACGGGTTCGGCTTGTGTTTACCAGTGATAAAACGGTTGAGCTCTTGATCAATGGTGAGAAGGTTATGGACTACACCTTCAAAAACGCTGTGAACAGCGGACGCCTTGGCATCAGCAGTTATCACGTGTCCATGAAGGTTGACCGGTATACCATAAAGAAAAATAACGAAGTGCTGCTTGATGATGAATTCACCGAAGACACCATCAAGCGGTTTGTAGTAAAAGGCGAGTTAAAGAAGAAGGATGACGACGAATAAAACCCCTTACCTGATCAGCCGCATCACCGCGTCGGCATCCAGGTTGTGAAAGGCACCCATTGCTGACCGGGGATTTTCAGGCATAACAGCCTGAATGCTTTCCATCTGCTTTTGCGCCGCTGCCCCGTCAATCATGTCTGATGCCAGTATATTTTCCGCTTCAATCTGCAATCTTGAAATAGCGTTAATATTTTCCCGCATAAGACCATCAAGCTGTTCAGTCTTGGCGTCAAGAATGCCGCCGCTCACCTGCTCGCCAACGAATTCACGAAGCACCGCGTTCCCTTCAAAACGCACACTGCTCAGTATATCCTGCTGCCGGGGGGCTCCTTTTGCCATGTCTTCCCGAAGCTGGTTCATTCCATCATGTATGGTTTGATTTCTTGTAAGCGATGTCTGGGTGTCTTTCAGCTTATTCTGTATGGAATCAAGACGTGACAACACCTTTTTCTCAATGGCTACACTATCGGTTTTTACTTCTTTGTTACGGTTCTGTGATGATCGCTCATCAACGTTCTTTTGATTGTTTATTCTCTGGGCGGAACCCAGTATGGATTCAACAGATATTTTCATTGGTAATCACCCTCCTTTGCGTTATCTATAACCCTGGCCTCCTGACGGGTTCCGTCGATAAAGATCCGAATAGATCAATACTACCCGCAGGGATTAATACAGTCAAACACTAATTTATCATGAGACATAATAATATATCGGTAAAATTTCGAGAATGCTTTAGTTATAAGTATTTACC
>CAZVRB010000126.1:0-5813 GCA_964629365.1 uncultured Leptospiraceae bacterium | reverse complement strand
GACATAATAATATATCGGTAAAATTTCGAGAATGCTTTAGTTATAAGTATTTACCACAGAGGCACAGAGTTACAGTAACGGGTGACGGGTGAGAGTATCAGTGCGAAACATCCATTTCAGCTCGATGAATAATTAAGTATTCAGGTAACATCCGCGGTGCCGCTGTGCGACCCATTACCCGTTACCCGTTACCCGTTACCCGTCACCACTTCTTCTCTGTACCTCTGCGGTAAAACAAAAAATTATTCAGTTCCGCTGGTGGCGGCGACGGGTTGGTCTTTTTCGCCTTTGTCCATTTTGAAGGAGATTACCTTTGATACGCCGGGTTCTTCCATGGTGACGCCGTAGAGGGTGTCACCCACGCTCATGGTTTTCTTGTTGTGTGAAACGATGACGAACTGTGTGGTGCGTGAGAACCGCTGCAGCAGGCGGATAAACCGGCCTATGTTCTCTTCGTCGAGGGCGGCGTCGATCTCATCAAGAAAACAGAATGGAGACGCCTTTACCATGTAAATGGCAAACAGGAGGGACACGGCGATGAGGGAGCGCTCTCCCCCTGAAAGAACGTTGATATTCTTGTTCTTCTTGCCGGGAGGCCGCACAATAATGTCTATACCGCTTTCAAGCACATTATCCACATCCGTCAACTCGATGGTGGCATTACCACCGTTGAACAATTGCCTGAAGATTTCTGAAAAATTCTTCTCAATTTCTTTGAATGTCTGCAGAAACATATCAATGGATTGCTGGTTGATCTCGCCGATAACGGATATGATGTCTTCCCGTGCTTTCTCGATGTCTTTTTTCTGGTTTATATAGTATTCAAATCTCTTCTTGAGATCCTTGTATTCTTCGATGGCAAGGTTGTTAATGGGGCCAAGCTCCTGTATCTGCTTCTTGACGTTCTGCAGGTCCTGTGACACCTGGTTTGACTGGGACTCGTCAATTGGATGTTCCTTCACATCACCGATCTTTACTTCGTATTCGGTCCAGAGATATTCTTCCACCGCGTTTATTCTGAACTGCACCTCTATAAGTGATTTATCCAGTGAACTGATCCTCTCTACCAGCCTTTGCAGCTGCTCGGTATCTTTCCTGGATACGTTTTTCCTGCCCACGATCTTTTCTTCGATCTCGCTTCTTTTGTCGGACAGGTCGGCTATTCTCGAACGCAGGTCTTCACTCTTTTCATTGAACTCAACCAGCCTTCCCTCCAGCTCGTCTATCTCGTTTTCAAGTTCTTTGATGGTAAGGGCTGTTCTCTCAAGGTCGGTCTGAAAATGGGCTACCTGTTTCTGAATGTCCTGTATCTGCCTGTCAAGCGACTGCACGTGTTTCTCTATCCAGTCTTTCTCGTTCTCATTACGGGAGAGGTCTTTTTCCACCCGGGTAATCATGCCGTTGATTCCCTCGAGTTCTTCCTGTTCATTGCGGATGTGCTCTTCCAGCATATTTATCTCTCCCCGCAGGGAGTCGATATCCTGTGAAACAGTGTGTATCTTTCTGTCGAGGTCTTCTTTCTCGGCGTGTACACCCGTTTTATCAAACAGGATAGACCTGAAACCGTCTTCGTAACTTTCAAACTTTTCTATATAATCACGCAATACCGATACGTCAAGGGATGAAAGCACCTCGAGGGCTTCTTCATGCATGGATACCTTCAGGTGCCGCATTGACTGTTGCACCCCGTGTTCGATCTCTTTCAGTTGACGGTATATATTTCCCCGAACCTCCTGGCGCTCTTGTTCTGATCCTTCAAGTTCGGCTTTTCTCTTTTCTATTGCGTCAACCAGCCTCTTGATAACCACCTCAAGGGCGTTTCGTAATTCTCTCAGCCGGGTTTCATTCTCTTTAATGTTCTTTTTGTTCTGCTCAATCTTGTCCCTGGCGCCGTGTATGTTCTCGATTTTTCGCTTGCGGCTGGCATAAAATTCTTCAAGCCGTTTTTTGTCTTCCTGGATCCTATGCTGAATATCATTTCCCGACTGGATATTCTTTTCACGCTCTACCCCAAGCCTTTCCATGTTACCATTCAGTTCGTGAATGTTCTTGTGCAGTAATTCTGTACGCTTCTTGTGTTCGTCGATCATTGACCGGTTTTTATCGGTCTTGCTGTCGATGTCCTCAACCTTTATGCGGTAGGTGTGCAGCTTTTTGTCCCACTCAAAAAGCTGCAGCTGAATGTCATTCTTTCGTTTCTCGTCACGCTCATTCTCAGAAGATATCATGGATACCTTCTTTGAAAGCTCCTCCCTTTCACGTACGAGGCGATCATTGTCGTCCGCCAGCTTTTCATTTCTTTTGGTAAGCTCACGGTATTTGTGGAGGTTTAACTGTATATCAAAGCGTTTTAGTTTTTCCTTGAGATTGAAATACTCCTTGGTTTTATCAGCCTGCCTGGATTTCAGGTCTTTCTCGCGTTCGATCTCTTTTATGATATCGTTGATTCTCTCGAGATTTTCGCTGGTATCATGCAGTTTCTTCAGTGACTCTTTTTTCTGCACCTTGTAACGGGATATGCCGGCGGCTTCTTCGAAGACGTAGCGCCGCTCTTCGGCCCTGGTTGAAAGAATAAGGTCGATCTTTCCCTGCTCCATAACAGAATAGGCGGCCTTGCCGATACCGGTGTCCATGAAAAGCTGTTCGATGTCCTTGAGGCGAACAGGCGACTTGTTGATGAGATATTCGGATTCTCCGTCACGAAATACGCGGCGGGTTACAATAACATTGTCAGAATCAAAATCAAGTATGTGGCCGGAATTGTCCAGCACAAGGGAAACTTCTGACAATGAAAGCGGTTTTCGCTGGTCGGTGCCGCTGAAAATTACGTCTTCCATCTTTTCACCGCGAATATTTCGGGCCTGTTTCTCACCCAGAACCCATTTCACGGCATCCACCACGTTGGATTTACCGCATCCGTTGGGCCCCACCACCACGGTGAGTCCCTTTTCGAACGGTATCTTAGTTTTATCGGCAAAAGACTTGAAGCCGAACATTTCAATTGATTTAAGGTGCATATTGCAGACTTCTCGCGTTTTTAAGGATTAGATTCTATTTTATATCAATTACCGGGTCACACTTCATGTACGGGTACCATGCAAGGCAAGTACCCCGTGATGGCATTGCGGAATTGTTGTTTGTATTCTTACACCCGACATGAAGGTTCAGGACGATATTTAGCAGGATATACCCCCTTCATTGCAAGAACAATTTTTCAAATGAATTGCTTTTTTGGAGAACCCCCGTTCAGTTTAATGAAACAATCATGAAAAAAACACCGCTATGACTTGACACCGGCGGGGTGTTATTATTATATTACCAATAAGAACGAACGTTTGTTCACCGAGGTTGATAATGACTGTCGCTACTGAAACATCCCTTGAAAAAAGAAAAAAACAGATACTACAGGCTGCTACTGAACTTTTCTCTGAAAAGGGATTCTCAGGCACCGGTCTGCGGGAGATAGCCCGGCATGCGGGTGTTTCACTGGGCAACATATACAATCACTTCAAGAACAAGGAAGAGATTTTCACAAGTATCTTCGATCCGTCTGAGATCGCCAGGTCACTATCCAGTTCATTCGAGTTGATATCACAGGACTTTCCCGATAACCTTGATCAGCTGATCCTGTCCATAAAAAAGGCGGTGGATGAAAATTCAGCCCTCTACACCCTGACCTTTATCGACCTGATTGAATTCGGCGGCGTAAATACCGACAGGATGCTGCGGTATTTCAAGGATTTCGGCAAGTCATATTTCAGGGACACCCTTGAGAAGAAAGCCGCCGACGGGCAGATCAGGGCAATTGATGTTGAATTCTATTCCAGGTATTTCATGGTGGCCCTCATCTCTTTCTTCGCCAGCTCCAGGCTCTTGCCGTCCCTGAAAGTTACAGAATACAGCGACCAGGACATCGCCTCCATGTTATCAAATGTAATGCTGAACGGTTTGAAGCGATGAGTGGAAAGATGATACGATATTATACAACAATACTCTTACTGATGCCGGTTGCCCTTTCACCGGTGTATCCCCAGTCGCTGGCCGAATCGTTGAAGAAGAAGGAAAGCAAGCCGACGGACACGCAGGAAGAAAGCATGGATGACTTTTCCGATTTCGATACGTCTTTCCCGCCAACCTTTACCTTTACCGGTTTTACCGAACTTGAAAGTTTTGTCAGCACCTATCCAGACCAGGAAACCTCTGACTTTAACAAGAAGAATGAAATACGAACCAAACTTGACATGAAATACGGCACCGACACCTTTTACGTGAAGTCTGTAACCAACGTGTACATACTGCCTACGTTTATCGAGGAAGACCTCTACGATGAATACAGGTATTCCGACGAATTCCGCTTCATGCGAAACGGCAGTATATCCAACGAGGCCTTCGAAGTGAACCTTCGTGAACTCTACGTGAATTACGCCTCAGGGAAATACCGCCTGCGTGCCGGCAACCAGGTTTTCGCGTGGGGTACGGCAGACGTATTCAACCCAACCGCCTACTTCAATCCCTTCGACCTTCGTGAACTGCTATTTAAAGATGACGACGAGTTGAAACTCGGTGTACCGGCGGTTTCAGGTATGCTCTTTCTTGACTGGTTCAACGTGGAGGGTGTTGTCGTTCCTGTTCACGTTGGCTCCGCATTCCCGGTTCGTGATAATTTCTGGGCCATCGAATACATGGAAGAACCCTTTCCGGTAGAAGTGACACAAATGCAGGAAATGGACGTAACCCCTGAGAACATTGGCTACGGCATCCGCCTTACAAAGAATATAAGGGGGGTGGACGTATCCGCAAGTGGGTACCACGGGCCTGACCGCGAACCTTTTTTGCGTCCAATCGAAACGGAAGTGGTTCCCAATGAGCCGGTAACCGTGCTGGTACAGCCCGAAACAAGGGTAATCAACGCCGGCGGGATGGACGTCGTGTTTACCTGGGACAGGTTTACCATACAGGGAGAAGCGGCCTTCACCGCGGACAAGCCCGGCGTGGTTGAACAGGAATTTGACCAGAACGTTGAACTGCCCTTCCAGGTGAAGCCCTCACCCCATTACGCCTATTCAGTTGGATTCAACTATTTCGTTCCAATGGACTGGCTGCTGGAAGACCACGCGGGGAATACCCTGTTCACCGTTGAGTGGGCACAGTCAAAATACATCGACACCTCGTTGATGGCACCGCTTTTCTCTGATATACTGACCATACGATTTGAAGACCAGTACTGGGACAACAGGATCGACTTCAATATTACATATATTATGGATGTGAAAGAAAGCGCGTTCATACTATGGCCCGGGATAGGCTACGATTTCAGGAACGGGTTCAAGGTGAACCTTTCGTATCAGCATATACAGGGCAACAACGATTCACTTTTTAATTATTACGAGGACAACGATTTCGTCAAGCTGGGGGTACAATATGCGTTTTAACAGGATTATACAGCTCTTACCAGTGCTGTTAATTTTACTGCTGCCCCTCACGGGTTGTGAATACAGCGATACAGAACTTGTATTAAAAGGCAAACTGGACGTTACGGGAGTGGAAAGTGACATACATGGTCCCCTGATCGTGGGCGTGGCCAACACCGATGACCTTGAATACATCATGGCCAATCCGCAGGACGCGGTTGCCATCATGGTACCGGTTGAAACACTTGATTACCGCTTCAACATCGACCTGTCAGAAACATCACTGAAGGCAGGTGACACCGTTACGGTTTTCGCCTTCGCCGACAACAATTACAACGGGGGCATCCCCATGCCGGATGCAGGTGAGTTGTTCGGAATGTACATTGACGAGTCGAGCTTTGC
>CAZVRB010000125.1:0-7928 GCA_964629365.1 uncultured Leptospiraceae bacterium | reverse complement strand
AAAAAAATCTGTGTTTATCTGCGTGTATCTGCGGTTAAAAAAATATGGTATATATTAATAAATAGAATTATGGAATATAATGGCTGAGTATAGTGAAAAAGAATCGAAGGTGTTGAACCGGGTGCAGCAGGAGCTGCCGCTGGTGTATATGCCGTGGCATCAGGTGGCCGGTGATCTGGGTTTGACGCCTGATGATGTTATGGATATTGTTACGAAGTACAGGGATGAGGGTATTATCAGAAATATCGCCGGTATTTTCAGTGCTGAGAAACTGGGGTATGATATCAGCCTTGTGGCATTCTGTGTGCCTGATGAGAAGGTGGCGAAGGCTGCGGAAATTATAAATGCGCATCCGGGGGTGAGCCACAATTACCTGCGGGACCACCGGTATAACATCTGGTTCACGCTGGCAGTACCACCTTCAACATCATTACAAAACGAGTCTGCCCGCATGGCAGACCAGGCCGGGGCAGCGGATCACCTGCTGCTTCGCAACGAACGTATGATGAAACTGGGAGTAAAGCTTGCGGTGGGGGACGGGGATATCCCGTCGGAGAATAAAAGCCATAAAGATAATCCCGTGAACAAGGGCGCCCGAAATCTGAACGAAAGGGAGAAGGAGGCGGTGCGATTACTGCAGCATGACCTGCCTGTTGACAACAGGCCCTTCGCGCGGCTGATCGGGGACAACAATACAGACATGCAAGAGGATGAGCTTCTTGACCTGGCCAACGGTCTGAGGGAAGATGGTATCATGCGGGGCTTCAGGGCGGTGCTGCGTCACCGTAACGCAGGGTATACCGCCAACGCAATGACAGCATGGAAACTGAATGCAGGTACACAAATGGATGAAGTGCAGGAGGTATTTGGGAAGGAACCGTCTATCTCTCACCTGTACCTGCGAACGGTCTACCCGGGAAGATGGGAATACCCCCTCTTTGCCATGATACATGCCCGTTCAGATGATGAGCTTACAGCAATCATCCACGGCCTTGAAGAAAGATCAGGCCTGCACAATTACCAGGTGCTGCGCTCCCTAAGAGAATTCAAGAAGGAAAGAGTAAAATATTTTAACAAGGATTAATGAAAACACAGAGAAGCAGAGAAACAGAGTGTCTCCGAGTCTCTGTGGTTAATTTTTAAAAAGGTAAACACATATGATCGACATAGGAAAACTATATTGCAGTGGTGAATCAACGGGTGACAGCCTGAGGTATGGAACCGCGGGTGTGAAGGATTCCCACGGGAACAAGCCCCACAAGAGGGTTGTACTGGCAAGCGAGCGTCGTCCCATTGTTGTGTGGAGTACCACCCGCACCTGCAACCTTCGCTGCGTGCATTGTTATACAGACTCTGAGAACCAGAGCTACAGCGGAGAGCTGACCACCGACGAAGGACTCAAGCTGGTTGACGACCTTGCCGCTTTTGGTGTGCCCTCCCTGCTGTTTTCAGGGGGAGAACCCCTGATGCGGAAAGACCTTTACACCCTGATTGAGCGGGCATCCGGGAAAGAGATGCGACCGGTTATATCCACTAACGGCACGTTGATAGACAGGGACGCGGCCCGCAGCATCAAAGATTCCGGTGTTGTCTACGTGGGGATAAGCCTTGACGGCATGGAAGACGTGAATGACCAGTTTCGGGGGGTGAAAGGGGCGTTTACCCGTGCCATGAAGGGGTTTGAGAACTGCCTTGCAATTGGCCAGCGTGTGGGCCTGCGGCTGACCCTCACCCGCAGAAATTACCAGGACCTGCACCGGATATTTGATTTCATAGAGAGTGAAGGCATCAGCCGCGCCTGTTTCTATCACCTGGTCTATTCCGGCAGGGGGGGGGACATGTTCAAGGACGACCTCACCCACCGGGAATCCCGGGACGCCATGGATATCATCATGCAGCGAACCAGGGACTACTTTGACCGGGGACTTGATATAAACATTCTCACCGTTGATAATCATGCTGACGGGGTCTACATATACAGAAAGTTGCTTGAAGAGAATCCCGTCCGTGCACAAGAGGTTGCAGAGCTTCTCAGCTGGAACGGTGGTGGAGCCCATTCAACGGGGGTGGGTATCGGCAACATCGATTTTTTCGGCAATGTGCATCCCGACCAGTTCTGGCAGGACTATACCTTCGGCAACGTGCGGGAACGTAATTTCGGAGATATCTGGATGGACGAAAGCGATCCCCTGATGAAGGGATTAAAACACAAGGCCGAGCATATCAAGGGGCGCTGCAGGGTGTGTAAATACACCCACATGTGTACCGGCGCCATGCGTGTGCGGGCCTATCGAACATACAACGATGCATGGGCACCTGACCCCCAGTGTTTTCTTACGGACGAAGAGATCGGTATTGATGAAAAAATGCGTATGCAGTTAAAAGAAGGGGGAGAGTATTACCCCATGCCCCGTGAACTGGAGGGCTGATGGCACTATATCCACTGTTGATGCAGCTTGAAGGAAAGAAGGTGGTGGTTATCGGCGGGGGCGAGGTGGCCCTCCGCAAGGTGCAGGACCTGTTTGAGGCCGGGGCGATAATACTTGTTATTTCACCATGGGTGCACCCTGAACTTGAAAAGATGGCGGGAGAGCCGGCGGGTGCCATTACCATTAAAAAGCGGAAATATAAAAAGGGCGATCTGAAAGGGGCCATGCTTGCCTTTTCCGCCACTAACCTGCCAGGGGTGAACATGCAGGTGTTTGCCGAGGCGGAGAAAAGGGGAATATTTATCAATGCCGTTGATGATCCCCCCAACTGCACCTTTATACTGCCCTCATTCGAGCGTCGAGGCGAACTTATTATGGCATTGTCTACCAGCGGCTCCTCTCCCGCCATGGCGGCGCGGCTGCGCAGGGAAATCGCTGCGCATATACCCGAAAACATCGAAGTGATACTGCCCGCCCTTCGTGAAGCCCGCGAATTACTTAAAAATGATCCCGCATTTTCCGGTATTGAATCCACAAGACGGGGTACCATATTGAAAGGGGTGGTGGCTGATGATGATGCCCTTGAAAAACTTACCTCTGCCTACGAAGACGGTACCCTGAAAGAGTTTCTTGAACAGAGCATTCACAGCTAAGAGACAGGTGCAGGGAAAAAAGAAAACGGCTTGCATTCATCAATCTGTTGTGGTAGTACAGTACCGGTTTTGGTAATTGTTGTGAAGCGGATGGTGATGAATGGATGTAAATGAAAGGATAATAGAAAATGTACTTCTCATTGAGTTTAGCGGTGATTTTGTTTCTCCCGAGGCTATGGGAATGAATCACAAGGTGATACATATGATAACTACATCTTCTATGAAACGGGTTATCCTCAGTCTTGAGAAGGTACACCTGATGGATTCCATTGGCCTGGGCGTGTTGATGAACATCCGAAAGTTCGCCAAACAAAATCACATTTTTTTTGCCATGGTTGGTGTGGGTGAAAATATTCAGAATACCTTTAATTATACCGAAATAAACGAATACCTGAACGTACACGAATCACTGGACAAGCTGTTATGAAGAATGCCCGGGATGACATGAAATCATTCGTACAGGATGTGCTTGGATGCCAGTGCCCCCCCGGGGTTTTTTCACGCATGGAATATTCGGGGCCGGAAGACAGCTCTGAACAGTTTCTCCTGGCGGGGAAATTGAATGTTGGCAACACCCTTCTAATATACTTTACCAGTATATCCGACAGGGGTGACCTTTTCAAGCTGCTGCCAACCCTGGGACTTCGGGGCAAATGTGAGCGAGATGATAACGGATTCAACCGGTTCAGGCTGGTGCTGGTTTCCCCCGAATGCGATACCGTGCGTGAAATGGCAGATCCCATCTTCTCATCACTGGATTTCATGGACGAAAAGCTGCATCTGCACGTGGTGCATCCCGATGCTGTTCCATGGAAGCTGTAAGGCTATTCCCTGAAATCAAGTGAATCCATGAACAGGTCATTGAAGTCCGGATGAGTAGTTAATTCCACAACAGTTACTTTCTCACGCAGTGCCTCGGTTTTTTCCATGAATGACGGGTCAAGGCAGGCCTTCTGTGCACCCCCAAGACTTGTGTTACCCGCAAATGACCACCGGGCGCTTTCAAAAGCGGGGAGAAAGAAAAGCTTTTTGAAATTCGGCACCAGTATGTTCTCTCCGAAAGCTCCAGCCAGGATTACCCTGGAAATATCCCCTTCGTCGCAACCAGCCTCTTTAAGCAGAAGTTTCGCGGCGGTATAACTGGCGCTCCTGGCAAGCTGCAGGTTTCTCACGTCCTTCTGCGTGAAGGGTACGTCATTCTGCAGAAAAATTGTTTTCATGTTGTGCCATTGGTCAATTCGCAATGGAGGGGGCAGCTGCATGGTTTTCCCGTCCCCGAATGCGCCGTCTGTTTTCAGTATGCCCCCGTCAAGAAGCAGGGCGGTGAGATCGATATAGCCTGTTCCCGCGATTCCCCTGGGGGTTTCGTTACCCATTACCGTGAAATTAAATGTATCACCTTCGGAATACACATGGGTGATGGCACCGCCGGTTGCGGTCATGCCCGAGGTCA
Organism: uncultured Leptospiraceae bacterium; assembly: GCA_964629365.1. Lineage (GTDB taxonomy): Bacteria > Spirochaetota > UBA4802 > UBA4802 > UB4802 > M55B154. The sequence continues at coordinate 3,393 of CAZVRB010000125.1, read as the reverse complement.
TTGACATTCCCTCAAGTGCGGGCCCCATGGCGCAGGTGGTGGCGTATATGCCTCCTTCCGGGGTGCGCAGAAACATCTCGCCGTTGGTGCCGATGTCTATGAAAAATACTGAATCATCCGGATTCTCTTCAAGTGTAAGTGAGAGGCCGGCCATGAAGTCCCCCCCCAAAAAAGCCCCTTTTGCCGGCAGTGCCCCCATACGTGCATTGGGAAATTGCTGTGCCCACTCCCCCTGTATATCTACCCGGGGGAAATCCAGAATATCGGCGGTATAGGGATGCCTGCCCAGCGGGGATACGTCAAGTCCGGCGAGAAAATACTGCATGGTGGTGTTTCCCGCGCATAGTATCCTGTGTATGCTGGCGGGTGGTATCCCCCATTCGTTGCATACCTGGCGCAATTCGCCCATGATGGTGTTTCGAAGCAGGTGAACCTGCCTGTCAAATTCTGAAGGGGTGGCGGCAGCGGCTATTCTTGATATTACATCGTCCCCCCAGCGCCTGAGTGGGTTCAGCATCTGAATGCCCCTGTGGGCCTGGCCGGTTGCAAGGTTAACCATGGAAAACTCCATGGTGGTGGTGCCGATGTCGATGGCCATACCATAGGCTGCATCAGGATCAAGTTGCCCTGGCAGGGGGGCCCGTACAGTGGCTGATTGAGAGGGGTAGATGATTACATCACCGGTTATCTTCCCCTGGCAGGCAAGCCGAAGGGGATCCCCTGTTATGCCGGCGGCAATTTCACTTTCTGTGAGAGGGGCAAGGGCACCCTGTGCCCGTATGGTGCATTTTCCGCATATACCCTTGCCCCCGCAGGGGGTGGGGAGGGGAATGCCCAGTTCAAGGGCCGCGTCTGACAGAAGTGTGCCCTCCGGCACGCTGATCTTTTTTCCGCTTGTGTTATCGGTGACAGTGCAGTATTTCATGATGTATTAACTGTTTATGAAGTGAAATGAAAAATCAAGAATAATAATTCACCATATATCCGACAAAGTAATTGATTGATTTTGCCTGATCTGGTAGTACTGTCATGAAGTTTGAGACGAGTCATCTAAATATATCACTTTCTTAAAACAGAGATTTCATGGAAGACGTAACAATTATATCATATCCATCCACCGAGCAATACCAGTTGCTGTCTCTTACCGAGGGACGGTCGCGGTATATGCTCCCCTTTTGCGGAAAGTTTCGGGTAGTGGATTTTATCCTTGGTAATGCCATGCAGTCAGGGGCGCGGCGAACCATAATTTACAGTGACGTGGAAGACGATCTTACCGGGTATGTGAACCGGTACGGTCCCTTCGAGGATGAGAAATTTCCGCCGGTGAAGGTGCTGACCGGGGGGTTCTCGGACGCACGGTTTACCTACAACCTCATAATGGACAGCAATACCAGTTTCTACATTATTTATAACGGGGACAATCCCTCTCTTATTGACTTCGCGAAGCTGATGCAAAAGTTCAGGAAAAGCAAGGCACATTCAGTGCTCTACAAGCTGAAATTCAACGGCAGGGCCACCATGGCACACCGGGTGCTGGTTGTGCGTCAGCGGGCGCTGCTTGATGTGATAGACCGGGCCATAAAAGACAGGAGCAGTTCACCCAACGTGTTCGAGATGATAATTAATAATCTCATCAACAAGGGGATAAGAAAGGACACCTTTCCCGTTCATTGCTGGCCCATACACAGCGTCGCTGAATACTACAGGCATAATATGGAGATATTACGGAACAAAGAGTTGGTTGATGAAATTTTTTACAGTTCACAGCTTGAAAGTAAAATCGAATTTCACGGGTATGCCTCACTGGGAAGCAATGCAAGCGTAAAGGGATCTTTTATCTCTGATGGATGCGAGATTCACGGGGTGGTGGAAAACTCTATTTTGTTTCCCGGGGTACGCGTGGGTGAGAAGGCGGTGATTCGTGATTCTATAGTGCTTCCCTATAACAGAATAGGCGAAGGGGCCCGTATTACCCGCAGTATAATCGATGAGAGAACAGAAGAAGAGCCGGATGACCAGGTGTGGACAAATATTGGCAAATGCCGTATTGGTACCGATACCCGGCAGTTGAAAAGCAGTACCTACCCCCGGGCCCTCTACAACAGCGTAACCCTTATCGGGAAAAACTGTACACTCCCTGAAGGTGTAAACGTGGGGGGAGCAAGCTACGTTGCATCGGGAAAAACCGAGATAGACTTTCAGAAGAAGAAATATATATATGACGGTTTGTCACTGGATTAACCATGTTTATACCATACAAGGATGAAAACCCCACCAGGAATGCACCCGTTATAACATGGGTGCTGATACTGGCAAACGCGGTGGTGTTTTACTTCCAGGTTTTCGGGCAACTTGGGTTTGAGCGCTCCATTGTTGAGTATGGTCTTATCCCGTGCGAGGTGATTGGGGGGCACAACCTTCCCGATTCATCCATGGTGCACCCCTACACCGGCTTTTTCTCATACATGTTCATGCATGGTAATTTTTTGCACATATTCTTCAACATGCTCTACCTGTGGATATTCGGAAATAATGTTGAAGACAGGATGAGCAGGTCGGGGTTCCTGGTCTTTTACCTGCTCATCGGTTTATTAAGCGGCCTGCTGTTTACACTGGCAGAGCCATCCCTGTGCCAGCCCCTGGTGGGGGCATCGGGTGCGGTATCGGGGATCCTGGGGGCGTATCTTTTTCTTTTCCCATTTGCCCGTATACGGGTGTGGATGCTGTTTTTTGTTCTACGTCTTCCTGCCATAGTGTTTCTTCCCATCTGGTTTTTGCTACAGGTCTTTAACATGTTTTCACGTGCCGCAGGAGACGCCGGCGGGGTGGCATGGGTTGCCCATGTGGCCGGGTTTATTGCCGGCGGACTTTTCTTCGCATTGTTCAAGAAGAGGGAAAGATGATGAGAGGACGGGTTACACGCATAATAGTACTGCTCATTACCGGTGCTGTCTTTTCCGCGATGGCCATGCCTGTTCTGGGAGATGTTGCGGTTATTCCATATCGTGTGGAAAGCAGTTCAGCATCGGTAACTGAAGAGACCGGTATTGAGTACGCTTTACTCTCGGGTGTGGCGGCAAGAATATCACGGGGCATGGACATCTACTCACCAGACATGCTTGCCCGTGACATGAAATCACTGTCAATCAATCCCCGGGAGGTGATTGACAGGAACCAGCTGAAGCTGCTTGGAAAAACACGATATATTGATTATATACAGACGGGAACCATTATCGCCACTGGAAATTCTTACCGCGTGCAAAGTCTTTTGTACTCGGTTAAAAGGGATACGGTGGTGGTGCGCTCTGAGGAGGAGGCCGCCACCCTCTTTGAACTGGCTGAAAAAGAGATAGACGAACTGTATTTCCAGTTTTCTGAACAGAAAAGACAGGG
>CAZVRB010000124.1:0-8027 GCA_964629365.1 uncultured Leptospiraceae bacterium | reverse complement strand
ATGTGACATAAAATTATATTGACAATAAATTAATTATGCCCTATCACTATACAATTGTGTAAATTAATCATTCCCCTGCATGAAATTAAACGTTGTGGAGTAGTATGATGATATGGAATGCGGCAACACTGCTGGGATGCCTTTTTATGATACTCTTTTTCAGGCGCCTTGACAGGGCAAACCTGAAAATAACAAAATTGAAACGTTTCTCCTCCCGGATGCTTGATGACTTCAAGAAGGTTGCCGAGGTGGAAGAACGCAAGTTCAATGATTCAACCATCGAACTTGACATCCTTATCAAAAAGGCAAATGCCCTCAATGGAAACCTGCAAAATTCAATATCCGAGATAGAGAACCGCCTCAAGGGGCTTGACATCGAGAAGACCAACCTCAAAAAAGTCGAGGATGATCTCAAGATAGTGTCATCTGCTGCAAAAGAAGTAAACAAGCAGATCGAGTTTATCGCTACCTCGCGGGCAGGATTCAATGATATGACTAAAAAGATAGGTGTCCTGACCGAGGGTCTTTCCCGCCTGGAGCGCGAAAGCACTTCAATAGTACATCATTTTAATGATAAAGTACGAGAACGCTCCCGTGAACTATCAGAAGAAATAACCGAACAGGTATCCAGGCTTCGGGATACCATATCCCAGAAAGAAGATAAACTGATAGGAACATCCGAGGAAAAAATTGATCTTCTCACCAGCAATTTTTCTGAATCACTTTCGAGAATGGAACAAAGTATCACCGATACAGGTGAAGCGATACTTGACAATGTTCAACTGAAAGTTGACACCCTGACAAAATCCGTTGACTCAATCGAAGGCCGCGTGGATTCAGCTGAGAGAAGGGTTTTTACTGATCTCAATTCAAAGATCATGCACCTGGAAAGCGCCATTGAAAACTTCGATTCACACATAGAAGAAATACGTGTCGACTCCATCTCTCAAACCCGGGAACAGGTTGCCCTGTGTAATGACCAGATACACGAATTGAAGACCTCGATTTCAGAAGTAGAAAACAGCCTCTTTGCAGATCTTAGAGAAAAAGCAGATGACGTAAAGGACAATATATCTGAAGCACTTGACGAGTTTAAAAGTGTACGCGAGTCTACCCTGAACCAGGTAAATAATGATATCGACAGGGTATACGAAAAATTAAAGAATGTTGAAAACAACATTGATGATTCAAAATCAAAGCTGATTGCCTCTTTTGAAGAAGAGGTGAACAAAATCCGCACAGCCCTTGATAATCTCAATATCCATGCCATTTCCAAAAAAGACGAGATTGTAAAAGCCGCGAGAAAAGAAGCCGAGGACATCAAGGCAAAGATAGAAGATTTCGGGGAACAATATATCGAGATGGAATCGAAACTGATTGAAACCGCTGAGGAAAGGATGCGGAACCTTGTCTCCGAGTACCAGTCAATAGAGATCCGTTTTGAAAATCTTTCCCAGAAAATGTCCGACATGGAAGAAGAATTCAATGAATCTCTTTCATCACAGATGGAAAGGGCCAAAAAAGAGTTTTCACTCATGGATCATCGTCTCACCAGTATCAAGAACGAGATACTGGATTTTGAGGAAAACCAGAAAATTTTCTCACGGGTAGACGAGATGACTGTTACGGCCCAGGAGGCTATCCAGGATCTGAATACAATTTTAAGCCGTTCACAGGAAGAATCACGCAAGCTTGATGAATTCATTAAGAATGCCGAATCCATTAAAGACGTTCGAAGATCTGTTGAACGTGAATTAAAATTTTTCGAATCAAGAAAAGAAAAACTGAACACTGTTGAAGCCGAGATCAAGGCTTTGATGGAACTAACCGATATCGTGTCTGCCAAGGCTGAAACCCTTGAAGCAGGAGCACAAAAAGTTGATGTGGTCAATGCCAGGGTTGAAGCATTACAGGATACTTACAACAGCCTTCAAAACCGCATACATGAACTGAATGAATACGAAGATACCATTTCAAAAAATCTTGAATCAGTAAACAAGGCCGACATGGTTATCAAATCCATGGACCATAAGCTGAAATCATTTCAAAATACCCTGGACAAATCTGACAAAAAGGTGGAGCGGCTCACAAGTTACCTTCATTCCATTGAAGAAAATACGCTGATACTGAAATCACGGGAACAGGAGATCAGGGAGGTAAAAGACCGTTTTACCGAACTTGAAGGACTTACCGCCCACATCGAAGAAAGGATCAAGCAGGTTAATGCCATGTTTCACAAAATGGAATCCATGCGTGAAGACATCGACCAAACTGACAGCAAACTGCAGTCCATGTTCACTGAAACAGATAAAAAGATGAAACAATTTTCTGATTTCATCCAGGCTGTTGAATCAAACAACCCCATTGCCAAGCAGCTGAAGGGTGAACTGCCCGCAGATATAAACATTAATGAACGAATGATTAAAACAGTTCGTGACCTGTCTGGAAAAGGGTGGAGTTCAGGGGATATTGCAAATAAGCTGCTTATCGATGAAAACGCGGTACGTCTGATCATCAACACCGCATCCCTGTAATATTGATAAGGCGGGATGGTGTACAGTCCCGCCATATTTCATGTTCATGTATTCAAGATTTTTCTTTTATCATTTCTCGAACTTCGTCCATAATTTCATCATCAGAAAGTTTCTTTCTAAGTACGAACCTGTATACAACCTCGAATTTTGTTGGGGCAACAATCTTTTTGGGGAAGGTGAAGCTCCACCTCTGCAGATCCTGTACAATAATGTTGTCAAGCTCAACCAGGTAGGTCAACTCTACGGGACGAATCTTCATTATTGACCCCGAATCGGGGAAAAGCCACACCGCCACCCGTCCTTCCCGCACTTCATCGATTTTATCGTACTGGCGCAATTCTTCACATATATATTTATCACCACCGGGATCTTGTACCCGCTTTATTGTATCCAGGTATCGAAGTTGAGTCACACGATATTCATCTGATGTGACAAGAACCCTGAAAACCTCTCCTTTTGCGTCCTCACCGGTCAAAAATTCTTCATTAGCCTTCTGAATGGGGTCCCTCTTTGTTGCGGTGGTACACGACAGCATACTCAACGTACATACGAAAAGGACAATTGTCACACATATCTTTTTTAATAAAAACATTATTCACTCCAGAAAAATAAGTATGTTTTTTGCAAAGTATCTGAATACATCAATATTTCGAACATTACATCAAATTATGCAAGAACTTTACATCTTCACTAATACGTAGCTTCTCAAAAATTGAGTGCCGCCCCGCCGAAGGCGGGGCGGCACTCTGGTTTTTTCAGTAGTTAGGAGCAAAAGCATTTATTATGCCTCCTGAAAATGAGAAGCTACATTAATATATCAAAAAAGATGAATAAAATGATTGACCACTATCAGCCCTGTGTAGTGTATGTAGTTAAACTATCATTCCGTCCCATCAGAAAATAACTTGTTGCCAGATAAGTACAAATCGGTATGGAAAAAATACTTGAATCATTATTATCATCCATCTTACTTCAACATGACACCGTGTTATATGTTTTTTTATTCATCAGTGCCGTGGTTGAAAACGTATTTCCTCCTGTCCCCGGTGACACCGTTACCGCTTTTGGAGCTTTCCTGGTGGGCTCGGGAAGACTGAATTATTTCCTTGTATACCTTTCCACTACACTTGGCAGTGTGGTTGGTTTTCTACTCCTTTTTTTGGCTGGCAAATTCATGGGAAGGGAGTTTTTCATTGAAAAAGATTATAAATACTTTTCAGCACAGCAAATAATCCGTGCAGAATTATGGTTCCAGAGATGGGGGCAATACCTGGTATTAGCAAACCGTTTCTTTCCGGGAATCAGGTCGGTAATTGCCATAGTGGGTGGAATCTCGAACCTGGGCACCCTCAGGGTATTGATAATGTCCACTATCAGCGCATCCGTCTGGAATCTCATCTGGATACATACCGGCTTCATGCTTGGAAGTAACTGGGATATTGTGAAAGAAAAAATGAATGATATCCTTATGCGATATAATTATATTGCCGGCTCAATAATTGCTGTCATCGTGATATTGCTTGCTGTATACCTGTACCGTAATCGCAGACAAACCGATTCGTGATTCTCTGGGAAGACGGCAAAGAGAACTTTACTTTATCAGGCACAATATATATACTATACTGAATGAAAAGGATACTACTATGAATATAGATGATCTCATCAATGACGAAGGTGATCTTCAGATTGACCCCCATTTTCTTGAAACAGACCTTGCCTCTGTAGACCAGGTCATGCCGGAGAAACTCCATATCATACCGGTGCGGTATCGCCCCATCTTTCCGGGAATTATAACACCCCTTATAATTTCCCAGGAGCGCTTCTGCGAGTCCATTGACATGGCACTGGATAATTCACGGGTGATCGGGATATCCCTGTTGAAAGATGACGAGGCTGAAGACATAGAACCAGATGATCTTCACATTTATGGATCCGCGGCGAAGGTGCTTAAAAAGATCAACCTTCCTGACGGGGGAATAAATGTGCTGATCAACAGCATAAAACGGTTTCGTATAAAGAATGTAACCGAAGAATCCCCCCATATTATTGCCGATGTTGAATACCTTGAAGAAAAGTCCAGCAACAGGAACATCGAGATAAAAGCCCTTACCCGGGCTGTTTTAAGCCAGTTGAAGATCCTCTCTGAAAACAATCCCCTCTTTACCGAGGAGATGAAACTTACCATGGTGAATGTTGATGAACCGGGTAAAATTGCTGATTTTGTCACCTCAATTCTCAATCTTGAGAAGCATGAATACCAGGACATTCTTGAAACAATCAACATAAAAAAGCGTCTTGAAAAAGTACTTCATCTCTTATACAAGGAAATTGAGGTTCTTTCCGTACAGAAAAAAATTCAGAATAATATCAACGACAAGATTGACAGGCAGCAGCGTGATTTTTTTCTGCGCGAACAGTTGCGGGCCATTAAAAGCGAACTGGGAATTGACGAAGACGAACGCAGCCGTGAAATACGGGATATGACTGAAAAGGTCACTGCCCTGCAGCTCAAAGGCGAGGCCAAAGAGAAGATGGACGAGGAGCTTCAAAAGCTTCAGATCATGGATCCCAATACTTCTGAATATACATTGACCAGGAATTACGTGGATACGGTAACATCCCTGCCCTGGAATGAGCGTACCGAAAACCCCATTGACATCGATCAGGCAGAGAAAATCCTTGATAAAGACCATTACGGCCTGGAGGATGTGAAAAAGCGTATCATCGAATTTCTTGCGGTACGCAAACTGAAAGCCGATAATACAGGTTCAATAATCTGCCTGGTGGGGCCTCCCGGAGTGGGAAAAACATCCCTGGGCCAATCCATTGCCAGGGCAATGAACAGGAAATTTTTCAGGATGTCACTCGGTGGCATGCGGGACGAAGCCGAGATAAAGGGTCACCGGAGGACATATATCGGCGCCATGCCCGGCAAGATAATTCAGGGTTTAAAGATAAGCAAATCAGTTAACCCGGTATTCATGCTTGATGAGATCGACAAGCTGGGACAGAGTTTCCAGGGTGATCCTGCCGCCGCTCTTCTGGAGGTGCTTGATCCCGAACAAAACGCCGCCTTCAGAGACCATTATCTCGACATGCCCTTTGACCTGTCTGATGTATTTTTTATCACCACTGCCAATACCCTTGACTCCATTCCCAGGGTACTGATCGACCGTATGGAAGTCATCCGTTTGTCCGGTTACATCGCTGAAGAAAAATACCAGATAGCCAGGAAGTATCTTTTACCAAAACAGGTAAAAAAACACGGCCTGAAAAGATCTGCCATAAAAATTGATAAAAAGGGCTTCCACTTTATTATAGACGGCTGGGCACGGGAAGCGGGAGTAAGAAACCTTGAGAGAAGCATTCAAAAAATATGCCGTAAATCAGCCACCCTCACCGCCCGTGAAAAAAAACTGCCCGAAGGAACCCTCAATACTTCCCAGATACGTACATACCTGGGACCCGAGGTATATACCGAGGAAGACATCCCCAGGACACTCAAACCAGGCCTGGCAGTGGGGCTTGCGTGGACGGAGCTGGGTGGGGCAATACTCCTCATCGAGGCCATCGAAGTGGAATCCGGCAAGGGGCCTCAGCTTAAACTGACAGGTCAACTTGGTGAAGTAATGAGTGAATCGGCAAATATCGCCTTCAGTTATGTACAGCATTATCTTTCAGGTGACAAGGAATCAGTTGATTTTTTCCTGAAAAATGCCCTTCATATTCACGTCCCGGCCGGCGCTACACCTAAAGACGGGCCCTCGGCAGGTATTACCATGGCAACGGCCCTGTATTCATTGATCACCCGTACAACCATGAAAAGCGGCTATACCCTCACCGGTGAGCTGACACTGAGCGGCCGGGTGCTGCCTGTTGGGGGCATAAAAGAAAAAATAATTGCCGCCAAACGGGCATCACTGAAAAACATAATAATCCCTGTTGAAAACCAGAAAGATCTTCAGGAAATACCGGATTATGTGAAAAAGGGTTTGCACTTTCACCCCGTACAAGATATGAATGAAGTATTCTCCACAGTATTCCCTGTAAAAAGGAGATAGGGACATGATAATAAAAAACATTATGGAAGATATCGTTTCCGCAAGCGTGGATGAACTTATCGAGAAGACTGATCGCCTTAAAAATTTAAGCGATTACAGAAACAATATCATTGCCTATACCCTCAACAGGATTCAACCAAGATACGTTACAAGTGAACGGGGCATTATTCACAGCCGCCTTGAGTCAAGGTATATCTTTCAGCAAAAAGCCGACATTCTTATGCTTATTCACGAGGCGGCTGAATTGATCTCTTCACGAAGGCTGTCAAAAACTCACGATAACATCACCGAGATACAGGCAAGGGATATCTTTTTCCCTCATTTAATGGGGGAAGTGCTTGAAGAAACCACCTTTTCAATAATACCGGGAGTTGAGATAACCCTGTTTATGAATGACAACCCGGCTGATATGATAGATGACAGCTGGAATAATCCATATGTCACAGGCATGGCAACCAACGGGTATTATCATTTCTGGCCCGATTTCAATCCCGACAAAATGGATACTGGCGCTACATATACTTTTTCTCTGAAATTCACCCATCCTAAATGTGAAACACGAACAACCAGTGTTGAACTGACACCGGTTGATGACATCAATTTTTATAAGTCTAAATTCGTACCCCTTACTCTTTTAACGGTGAAAGAGGGAATAGATATTTCATTCTTATATGAACAGTGATGAGGACTATGAAACGATCTCTGCTTCTTTCCATAACATTTTCTTTCATATTTGCATCACAGCTATATGCCGGTATACACGGCACCGGAATGGGAGGGATAAAGACCGTCACGTCAGAAGGGCCAGCGGATGTTTCACGTAATCCCGCACTACTTGGCACCATGACCGCCGAAAAGTCCCTGGCCCTGTTTGCCACTGCAAGGGCATACACGCTATACGACAGTGATGTAGATATATCTTCTAACAGTACCCCCATCAATGTGGATGTGGACGACCCGTTATACCTGGGGGGATCAATACTTGCCGCGTATGCCTTTAAATCAGGAACTTCTACTTACGGCATATCCCTTGAAGGCTACGAAGGCAACCTTATATCCCATGAAACTGGAAAGCAAACCTACGGCGGCTCCGATGAAAGTAAAACGAAGAAAATAACTATCAACCCGGCCATCAACATGGCAATGGGCTGGGACACAGGTAATAACAGTTTTTGGGGACTACAGGTGATACTGGGTAACAAGTATGAAACAGAAAAAACAGAGGAACCAGGCTCTAAAACAGAAAATATAAACCAGAAACATTCCGTAGAATTAGGGATGGGGTATAATTATCGAGATGCAAAAACTGAAATTGGTATTCTGCTTCGAACCGGCACATTTTCATTAGAGAAGAAGACAAGAGAAAAGGATTTCACCTCCGGTTTAAGTGATTCCAACTCAACTGAATACTGGCCGAAATATGACAAGGGTA
>CAZVRB010000123.1:0-8228 GCA_964629365.1 uncultured Leptospiraceae bacterium | reverse complement strand
AATAATAAACTCTATTCACCCCTTCCTGGGAAACCACGGAATAAAAGCGTTGGTGCGCTTCCTGTATTCTTCAAATCCAGGAACATCTTCCATACCCCGTTCGGTCATGGGAACCCCTGAAACAAATCGCAGCAGCAGGGTTATTGTAAGCGGCCCGATAATCCCGATCCATCCCCCCGGCACTGACAGGGCAATAACAAAGATCCCCCACCACATGACAGCCTCACCAAAGTAGTTGGGATGACGGGTGTAACGCCATAACCCACTGTCTATGATGGTACCGCGGTTTTTCGGATCTTTGAGAAAGACATCCAGTTGGTAATCACCCAGCGCTTCGAATATAAATCCTATTGTCCAGATCCCGATTCCGATATAATCCAGGAAGGCAAGCGCCGAACCTCCCCCCGCGTGAACCACCAGCACCGGCATGATATTCAGGATAAGGAAAGCCCCTTGAAGAATGAACACCTGCAGGTAGCTTCTCAGTATAAAGAACTTCCCCCATTCTTCACGCCACTTTTTATAACGCCAGTCTTCACCATGACCAATATTTCGCCTGCCGATACGGACAGCCAGTCGCAGGCCCCAGATTGTGACCAGTCCCATAACTATAAGCTGGCGAAGTTCGAATGTTCCGGTGTAAAAAAGAACGGCAGCACTGACCACGATGAAACCCGGCCCCCAGGCAATATCAGCGATACTGTTGTCTTTCGTGATCAGGGCTATGATGAAAAACATGGTCATGTATGCCAGTATTACTGCAGCTGCAACTCCAACCAGTGTTAGTATTTCCATGGTCTACTCCTTTTTTTGATATGTATCAAGACCGCCCTGTATAACATCTTTCACATAGTCTCTGAACTCTTCGATAGTGTCAGCCCCGTATTGAGAAGAATCCACAGGCTGGTGTATCTGCATTATCGCCCTGCCCGGAAAAAGCTTTAGGGTACCGGCGGGCAGAATATATTTCGTGTTTGCTATAGTTACCGGCAGCATGGGAAGATTAAGATCTACAGCCATCTGAAAAGGCCCCCGCTTAAAACTACCCATTTCACCGGAAGCGCTGCGGGTTCCTTCGGGGAGGATGACAATGGAGGTACCACCCTGTATTTTTTCACGGGCCCGCTCAAGTGACCTATAGGCACTCTTCGGATTAGAACGGTCTATCAGAATATTGCCCCCTTTTTCAGCGGCATAGCCAAAAACAGGAACCCTGCGGAGTTCTTTCTTTATAACCCATTTCACATCAACACCCAGCCATCCGAAAAGGAGGAAGATATCCAGGTTACTCTGATGATTTGCCACAATAACGAAAGATTGATTCTTCTGGACATTCTCCCTGCCGATAACCGTGACGAACATGGGAATCAGGTAGCTGTTGATTCGGCTCCACCAGACACCTGTTGTTCGATTGGCAATCCTGTCATTTGACAACAGTATGATAATAACACCTGTGAATACAAAGAAACAGGTAGAGAGTATTAAAAAAGGAAGAAATAATAACCACTTATAGGGCTGATAAAGAATATAGAAAATTTTTTGCAATAAATTTGCTTTTTTATTTCTCATATCTCACAATATTGTTATATTTAACTAATAATTAAATTAAATACATATATTATAAGGATACAGGGAATGAAGACAAAAGTAAAGAAAAAATCGGCAATTCTCACAATTATTTACACGTTCATTGTTCTTATGGGGTTTAAATCTATTTCCACGGCTGAAGAACCTTTTACCGGTAAAGTATATCTCCAGGGAACCAATAAGGGTGTTCTACTATTTATTCAGAAAAACTATAGAATTCAAAAAGACAACAAAACCATTATGAAACATATTTACACTACACCTGAGGGGAAGATGGCTGCAGAAGAAAAAGTAGTATATATTAACGATACACTGGATTCTTATACTGTTAATATGGCTTATGGTAATTGCGGTTGTGTTCTTAACAGGGAAGGACAGAAAGTTACCTTCGGGTTTACCCGTGGAGATAACAGCAAAAAGGGTACCGCGGATTATACGAAGGATATCGTAATGGGACCCACGCTTAATGACTATGTGAAATTAAAATGGAAACGTATTGCAAATGGAGAGAAGGTGTATTTCATGCTTCCGGCCATGAGCCTGCAGCGCCTTGCAAAGTTTTATCTTGAGAAAAATCCACAATCCCAATACGCACGACCGGGGGTTATGGTGGTAAAGATGAATATTTCAAACCTGATTTTCCGTGCCTTTGTGGAGCCGGTTGACCTGGTATACGACCTGGAAACAAAACGAATTGTTGAAATTCATGGTAAAAGCCTTTTACAAAGAAAAGTTGGCGACAAAATTGAAAACCCGGTAGTAGATATCTATTACCAGTATGGGAGGTGATACATGGAAAGCATCCATAATATATCCAGCTGGATCATCATCAGCGGAAAAGAAAATATATGGTTTGTTCTGTTTTTTGCCTGGGGGATCCCCCTTGGATATTACCGCAGCAAGTTCAGAAAAATAGTATACCAGACCGACAGCTGGCTTATAAATATTAAACCTTTTTTCATAAAGGAGACACAGGCCCTGGTGGGAACCATGTATCCCGATGATACAAACTATATCCGTTTCAGAAACTTTTACCGGCTTTACCTTTCAATATACACCATCCTTTTCGTACTATGGTTTTATTTCGAGTATTGAAGAGTCTCATACGGCTCTAAATACATGAAACCGCCCCCACCGCTCGGCCTGTGCTGAGCGGTGCACCAGTATAAACACATATAAACACAGATAATTAATTATTAGAGGATAGTGCAAACCAATAATGTACTTTTTTAATTTATTGTTGACTAAATAATGATTTTTCATATCTATCATGACTGCAGTCATATAGTTCATAGTAACAATTACAGTAACCGGCAATGAGGTTTCATGGATCAATTTCAGGGTTATATAAATGTCGAAGAGATCAGCAGGAGTAAAAAGGCAATAATATACCGTGCTGTCGAGAAGGCAGGAGGAAAGCCGGTTATTCTCAAGTTGTTACACAACAGGTATCCAACGGGTGAAGAAGTATCAAAGTTTTACAGGGAATATGACCTGTTACAGTTATTTATTAATGAAGGTATCATCAGGGCATACGAAAAAACAACAATAAATGAATTCCCTGCCATAGTTATGGAAGACACAGGGGGGCATTCCCTAAAAAGTTATCTCAATTCTATGAGTTTCAACATAGAAGAATTTCTGAAGCTTGCAATAAAGATAACTGAGATAATTGGCAATATCCACACGCATAAAATAATCCACAAGGACATCAATCCATCCAATATAATATGGAATTTTGAAACAGACCAGGTCAGGATCATAGACCTGGGAATTGCAACTGAACTCCCCCGGGAAATAACATCAATCAAGAACCCCAACATCCTGGAAGGGACACTTGCGTATATTTCTCCGGAACAGACAGGGCGCATGAACCGCTCACTTGATTATCGTACCGACTTCTATTCGCTGGGTGTAACATTCTATCTTATGTTGACCGGACGGCTGCCCTTTGACTCTGGAAACATGTTAAAACTGGTTCACAGCCATATTGCCATTGAACCTGATCATCCACATGATGTTAATGACAGTATTCCCCCTGGTGTATCAGGTATAGTGATGAAGCTGATGGCAAAGAACGCCGAAGACCGGTATCACAGCGCACATGGGATCAGGGCTGACCTGGAATACTGCCTTGAGAAGTTGCAACAAAACGGCAGCATTCCCGTGTTTAAACTGGCATCCTCTGACACATCTGACAGGTTCGAGATATCACAGAAGTTATACGGACGTGAGGATGAGATCGAGACATTGATGAAGGCCTTTGACAGGGCACGTGAGGGCAATGCGGAACTCATGCTTGTTTCAGGTTTCAGCGGCATTGGGAAATCTGTTTTGATCAATGAAATACAGAGACCCGTTGTTGAACACCGGGGACACTTTTTCACCGGAAAATTCGAACAGCTGAAAAGAGATGTTCCCTATAGTGCAATAGTACAGGCCTTTACCGCACTTGCAAGGCAGATACTGGGTGAAGGTGAAGAAGAAATAACCAGGTGGAAAGAGATAATAAACACGGCACTGGGCCCCAATGGAATCATCATAACCAGTATTCTACCATTGTTTGAACTTATAATCGGCGAACAACCTGCTATTCCTGACCTGGGTCCGGTTGAATCCCAGAACAGGTTTAACATGGTATTTCAGAATTTTATCCAGGCGCTTACATCACGTCAGCGCCCCCTGGTCATGTTCCTTGACGACCTTCAATGGGCGGATTCTGCAAGCCTGCACCTGATCGAACTCTTTATCACTGACCCTGAGATAAAGAACTTTCTCCTATTCGGTGCTTACAGGCACAACGAAACTCCCCCGTCCCATCCATTTATGCTTACACTTGACCGGATAAAGGACAGCCATGCTGATATACAATCAATATTCCTTCAGCCTTTGAACACAGATCATGTAAACCAGCTGCTTGTGGATACCCTGAACCAGCGGCCGGAAGAGACACGGGGACTGGCAGAAACCCTGGTGCAGAAAACAGACGGGAACCCTTTTTTCGTGAACGAGTTTATCAAGTCGTTGTACAACGATGGTCTTATAGAGTTCTCCTTCGAAACAGGATGGACCTGGGACATGCCTGCAATTGAAAGGATGCAGGCAACCGATAACGTAATAGACCTTGTAGCAGGAAAAATAGTTCATCTTCGGGAAAATTCACAGGAAATATTGAAGCTTGCGGCATGCCTGGGGAGCTCTTTCGATATTGACACGCTGGTAACGGTAAGTAAAAAAACTCATGATGAAATTCTGTCCTCGTTAAACGAGGTGATGAAAAACGGCATGTTAAACCGGGTTGACGACCTGTATCATTTCAGCCACGACCGTGTTCTTGAAGCCGCCTATTCCCTCATACCTGGTGATGAAAAAATAAGGCATCACCATGTTATCGGGAACCTTGTCCTGGAGAACACCGGTGAGGAGGACCTCCCGGACAGGATATTCTATATTGTCAACCAGTTAAATTCAGGTATACCACTTGTAACAGGTTCACAAGAAAGACGACGTCTTGCAGAATTGAACCTCCTTGCCGGGAAAAGGGCCATTGCGTCAAGCGCATATGACTCAGCGTTAAAATACCTGCAGACTGGCATAGATCTACTGGATGAGAACAGCTGGCATGAGGATTACGATTTTACACTTGACCTTTACCAGCAGGCTGTCATGGCAGCGTATCTTAACGCAGAATATGATCTTATGGATGAACTTGCCGGCATTGTTACTGGCAATGCTGAAGATGTTCTTGATACAGTAAATGTATATGAGACTTTACTTCTTGCAAGCACGGCAAGGAACCAGCTTTTAGAGGGGATCCACACAGGTCTGGATGTAGTAAAAAAACTTGGAACCAGTTTGCCGGTAAACCCGGGTCCACTGCGAATAATAAGAGAGCTATTACTTGCTAAAATCGATCTCAGGGGAAAATCCATAGATGATCTTATGAATATTCCCCTTATGACAGATCCTCACAAACAGGCTGTTCTACGACTTCTTGTGACATTAGCTTCATCTTCGTATATTGCTGCACCGGATCTTTTACCCCTTATAATCTTACGCTCTTTAAGAATTTCCGTTAAAAACGGTATCAGCAAAAAAACACCGGAAACCTTCGCCGGGTACGGAATGATCCATTGTGCTGTTCTCGGGGATATTGAAACCGGCTACAAGTATGGCACATTTGCACTCAGGCTGATGGATAAACTGAATATCAAGAAGAACAATCTCAAGGCCCTCTTCGTTTTCTGGTGCATGGTAAACCACTGGAAGAATCCTATCAGGGATTCACTTCAACACTATCTAGAAGCTTACCAGGCGGGGCTTGAAACAGGTGACCTGGAATTTGCCGCATTACATGTGAACACCTATTCCTGTTACATGTTCTATGCAGGACTAGATCTTTCCACTGTCGAGAAAGAAACTTCACTGTATGCCGACGTGATCAGCAAACTGAACCAGGACACCTTTTATAATTTGCAGTTAATTTTACACCAGGCTGTTTTGAACCTGCAGGGAAAAAGTGATGATCCCTGTGTATTGATCGGATCTGCATATGACCAGGAAAAGATGCTGCCTGTTCATCAAAACGCAAAAGATGAGAGTGCCTTAAACGGGGTGTATTATTTCCTCTTACATCTGAATTATCTTTTTGAGAAGTATGACCAGGCGCATGATTACGCAAAGATGGCGATAAAATATATTGAAGCAGGTTTGTCAACGCCATACGTGCCATTGATCCATTTTTACGATTCACTGGTACGGCTTGCGTTATATCCAGGTAAAAACATATTCACCCGTAAAAAGGACATGGCAATTGTTTCACGAAACCTGCGAAAAATGAAAAAGTGGGCAGATCACTGTGAATCGAATTACAGCCATAAGTATCATCTCATGGCAGCTGAAAAAGCAAGGGTACTTGGGAAAGAAAGAAAGGCAATAAAGCATTACGGCCTTGCAGCGCAGCGTGCCCGTGAAAACGGTTTTCTGCACGAAGAGGCCCTGTCGCTGGAACTAACCGGTAAATTCTGGCTGGGATTGAAAGAAGAAAAGGCAGCGGCATTATATTTAAACGAGGCACGGAGCATTTATCGTGTATGGGGTGCAACGGCAAAAATTGACCACCTGGAAAAACAATATCATCACATATTATCAGCCTATTCGGAGAAATTTTCCGCCTCATCTGACACCACAACAACCGAAACCGGGTCAACAGGTTCAACAGATTCTATAGACCTCACCACGGTTATAAGGACTTCTCAAACCCTTTCAAGTGAAATTGACCTGCACAGGCTTTTAAAAGAGGTCATGCGATTGTCCATTGAGAACGCGGGAGCACAAAGGGGATTCTTAATTCTTGAAGATGAAAAAGACAATCGCCTGTACATACAGGCAGTTGGAGCTACCGATAAAGATATAACCGTGCTTGAATCCATTCCCCTGGAAAATTTTTCCGATATTTCTACAGCCGTAGTTCATTACGTAAACCGTACAGGTGAGAATATTGTATTGAACAATGCCTGCAATGAAGGTAATTTTACCGACGATCCATATATAAAACAAAACAAGGTAAAATCACTGCTCTGTACACCGGTAACTCATAAAGGGAAAACATCAGGGATATTATATCTCGAAAACAATATTACCTCCAACGCCTTTACAAAAGACCGGATAGAACTGCTTCAATTGATTTCATCACAGGCAGCTATTTCAATAGAGAATGCCAGGTTGCTGATAGACCGGCAGAACGCCCTTGATCTTCAGAAGAGGATGACCAATTCCTTTGCGCGCTTTGTACCAACGGAGTTTCTTACTTATCTCAACAAGGAGAGCATAATAGACGTTGAACTGGGTAACCAGGTGCAGAAGCAAATGTCGGTGTTATTCACCGATATACGTTCGTTTACTTCTCTTTCGGAAAACATGACACCACAGGAGAATTTTAATTTTCTTAACTCCTACCTGAAGAGACTGGGGCCTATTATCCGTTCTAACGGGGGGTTTATTGACAAGTACATTGGTGACGCGGTTATGGCATTATTCGCTGATTCCCCGGAGAATGCCATTGATACCGCATTGATGATGCAGGCTGATATACGTGAGTATAACAACCTGCGAAAAAGATCAGGATACGAGGGAATAGCAATCGGGATCGGCATACACTCCGGCAACCTGATGCTGGGTACTATTGGTGAAGAGAACAGGATGGAAGGGACCGTTATCTCAGATGATGTCAACCTGGCCTCAAGGATTGAAAGCCTGACAAAATATTACGGTGCTGACATCCTCATCAGCGGAAGAGTGCTCAACCAGCTTCCTGATAAGAGTAAGTATAATTACCGGATAATCGATACCGTCATTGTCATGGGAAGAAGTGAACCGGTCACGCTGATCGAGATACTGAACAGGGACAGCACCGGCAACTATGATCTTAAGTTCGGTTCAAAGGGCAAACTGGTAGAAGCAATAAAACTATACCGGGAAAAGGAAACCGAAGGAGCGTTATCGTTATTCCAGGAATTATCAGATGCCTGCGGGGGGGCTGATAACGTGTATAATATATACATTGATCGTTGCAACCGGTTATTATCAAGCGGTATCCCCGGTGACTGGAGCTGTGTAGAGAAGCTTGATTACAAGTAATA
>CAZVRB010000122.1:0-8724 GCA_964629365.1 uncultured Leptospiraceae bacterium | reverse complement strand
CCAGTCATAAATTCCCTTCCCCGACTTCATGCCAAGCTCACCCTTCTCGATCTTATCTTTTAAGTAGCTGCCTGGCTTGTAGTCGTCTGAAAGGGTCTGTGCGTAGTAATCCAGGGTGTGGCAGAACACGTCAAGCCCCACGAAATCGGCCGTCTCAAATGGCGCCATCTTCGCACCCATCTGCTTCATTACCCCGTCGATCTGGTCGGGCCTGATCTTTCCCTCGTCAAGGATACAGCTGAGCAATGCCTGGTTGGGGGCGTTTATCCTGTTGACGATAAAGCCCGGCCTGTCCTTGAGCACCTTCACCGGGATCTTCCCGCATTTTTCCGACGCGGCCGAAAGGGTGTCGGCGGTGTCATCGCTGGTCTTGTCCCCGTAGATGATCTCCACCAGCTTCATGCGGTTGACGGGGTTGAAAAAGTGCATCCCCACGAAACGCCCTGGATTGTCAACCACGGTGCCGATCTCCGAGACGCTCATGGTTGAGGTGTTGGTGGCAAGTATGGCATCGGGTGCAGCCAGCCCGGAAAGCTCGGTAAATACCTTCTTCTTCAGGTCCATCACCTCGGGCACCGCCTCGATGACCACCTGGGCGTCTTTCACCGCTTCGGCGGTGTCCATGGTGGTGGAAAGATTTGCCATGGCGGCATCCCCGTCCTCCCGTGAGATCTTGCCCTTGCCAACCAGAAAGTCGATGCTTTCACCCACCTTCGCGACGGCGTTGTCAAGCATCTCCTGCTTGATGTCTTTCATTACCACCTTGTAGCCGGCCTGGGCAAACACCTGGGCAATGCCGTGCCCCATGGCACCCGAGCCGATCACGGCGATCTTCTTTACGTCATTAATATTCATGCCTTCCTCCTTGTAGGTTACTATGTGTGTATCATGGCGTTCACGTCCCCCCGAAATTACTTACATAATGGCTGGCGGACGTGAATGCTGTTATTTCAACTCTTTGCTGGACATACCAAGCACGTTGCGGGCCACGATCAAATGCTGTATCTGCCCCGTGCCCTCGAAGATGTCCATGATCTTGCTGTCACGCATCCACTTCTCTGCCAGGTGCTCCCGGCTTATCCCCATGGGGCCCAGCAGTTCGCAGCATTTCTGCGTGATCCTGGTGCCGTCCCTGCCAGCCTTGGCCTTTGACATGGAAGCCTCAACGTTGTTGAACTGCTCGTTGTCGGCCATCCAGGCCGCCCGCCAGGTGAGAAGCCGCATGGCCTCCAAGTTGGCCTCCATCATGTAGTATTCTTTCTCAATGCTGCTGACATTGTTGGGGTTTCGGTGATAGTCGGGCTCTGACCCTTCCTCTTCCATCTGCTCTTTGAGAAAATCCAGTGAGGCCCGGGCGATGCCGATGGCCATTGATGATACCATGGGCCGGGTGTTGTCGAAGGTTTTCATCACCCCCTTGAAGCCCTCGGTCTGTGTCTTCACCTCTTCGCTGCCCAGCAGGTTCTCACGTGGAATGCGGCAGTCATCCAGCACGAAGGTGCCGGTGTCGCTTGCCCGTATGCCAAGCTTGTGTTCCAGAGTCTCAAGCCTGAAGCCGGGGGTGTCTTTCTCGACGATGAATGACTTGATGCCCCCCTTGCCCGCCTTCTTGTCAACGGTGGCCCATACCACCACGCAGTCGCAGCGGTCGGCGCAGGTGACGAAGATTTTCTCTCCGTTTAAGACCCACTCATCACCGTCAAGCACGGCGGTGGTGGATATAGAGCCTGAGTCGGAACCCGAGCCCGGCTCGGTGATGGCCATGGCGGCCCACATCTTTCCGAATTTTTCAAGCTGTTCGTCGGTGGCCACGGCGGCGATGGCGGCATTGCCCAGGCCGGCGTTGGGGATGGAAAGCAGAAGACCCGCGTCACCCCAGCACATCTCTTCAATGGTAGCCACGGTGGATAGGTTTACCCCCTTTGGTGTTTTACCGTTTCCCCCTTCTGCAGGGGCGTCATCTTCTTTCTTCTTTTTTTTGGGGCGCCCCATGATCTGTATGCCCTTAAACATGTCAAGCTCGGTGGGGTAGGCGTGTTCTTCCTCGTCGTATTTCCTGGCTATTGGGCGAAGTACACCCTTTGCCATGTTGTTCATACTTGACCTGAGGTTTTCAAGGTATTCTGGTGTTTCAATATGTAACATGGTATTCTCCTTGTACGTGATTATACTGCCGCCATCCCTTCAAGGACGGCGATTGTGCGGCCGTTGCGGTAATACCGTTCAACCGGGTGGTCACGCACGTAGCCGTGTCCTCCCAGCACCTGTACGCCGAAATCGGTCACCTTCATGGCCATCTCGCCGGCGTAAAGCTTTGCCAGGTACGATGAACGCGCGGCGTCATTTCCCGCTTCAAGGGCAGAGGCCGCCTTCCAGGTTAAAAGGCGCATGGAGTCCACCTCGTATGCCATCTCGGCGATCATGAATGCCACCGACTGCCTTCCGGCAATGGGCTCGCCGAACTGCACCCGCTCCTTCGCGTAATCCCGGGCATACTCGAATGACGCCCGGGCGATGCCGGTGCCGATGGCCGACAGGGCGGTGCGGGTTCGATGCAGTATCTTCTGGTACTGCTGGTCTTGCCCGTCCCCCAGCTGCTGCCCGGCGGGTATTTCACAGTCATTGAAGTTCACTGTGAAGGTCTCAAGTGTATTGGGACCGATGTTCTTTTCTCGTTCACCGATGGTCATGCCGGGTGTGTTCTTATTCACGATGAAAAGGGCGTTCTCACCGTCAAGTTGCGCCCCAACCAGCACGTGCTCGGCCCGGGTTGCCATGGGGACGAAGCATTTCTCACCGTTTAAGATAACCGAGCCGTTTTTCTTCACGGCGGTGGTGCGGGGCTCTACCGGGTCGGCCCTGAAATGCTTCTCGCATATGGCCAGGGTGCCGGTGGTGTAGGTGTCTGCGCAGTAGTGGGGGAGGTACTGCTCTTTCTGCGGCTCTGACCCCAGGTCAAGTACCGCCTGTACCATTAGTCCCGGCAGGGTTGCTGCCACGGCATAGCCCATGTCCCCGGCTGCAAGCTCCTCAAGCACCAGGCTGTTCATGAGGGGCGAGGCCCCCATGCCGTATCCCCCGTATTCTTCGGGTATCATGTAGGGGGTGGTTCCCAGCTCCCAGAAGGTGTTAAGGTATTCGTCCGGGATGTGCCCATCCTCGTCCATCTGGTGGGCGTTGTCCGCGATAAGGTTTTTCACCATTTTCGCGGCGGTCTCTTTCATTACTGACTGTTCTTCAGACAGTTCAAAACATATCATGCCATCCTCCGTCACGTTGTGAATCCCAGTGTATATATTACTATACTGACATGTCAGTCTATTTGTGGTATAAAAAAATGTCAACTTCTTTTGATAAAGATGGCAGGCGAGAGCATTTCAAGTACCTTCCTGGATATGTCTTCAACGTCCTTTTTCCTGGCGTCCTTCACCACGAAGTAATGATATGAAATACGAAAGAGTGACCCGGCGATCATGTTGGCGGTAAACTCGAGGTCAAGGTCTTCGGGTATGTTGTGAAACTGTATACCCAGTTTCAGGTCTTCGGTTATCAGGTTGATGATCTTCTGTTCAAACCGCAGAATAAGTTTTTCGAATTCTTCCTGCAGGCCAAGTCCCATTCGCAGCACGATGTTGCACAGGTCACGGTCGCTTTCGAGAAATTCCAGGGTGTTCTTCACCCGGTAATAGAGATAGGTGCGGGGGTTCATGCTGCCCAGGTCGTGTTGACTGAGATCCAGGGATATGGACTGTTGCCAGTCGTTGTAGAAGTTCTCTATGAGGGTGGAGAATATATGGTCTTTGTGCTTGAAGTACTGGTACACGGTGCCACGGGCGATTCCCGCCTCGCGTATGATGTCGGCGATCTGGGTATTATAGTAGCCGTGTTCCGAGAAGAGTTTCTTGGAACATATGAGTATCTGGTTTTTCCTTTCGGTTGCGTCCATCCGGTTACCTCGATCACGGGTTGTGCCGTCACTGCAATGCACTGGATTATTCAGGGGGAGAAGGGGTTATGTCAATTGTTTTTATTTTCAGCTTGTGACGGGGGGGAACACAGTACCTCGGCCCAGCTCGGCAACCGGTACAGAGGCACTGAGTAATACGGGAAAGAGGGTGTTTATTTATGCGGATATAATCTGTGATTTAACGGGTACATGCTGCATGATAAGTTCGTCCAGGTCGATTTTTGATGAGGCATTATCAATATCAATACCAACAATTCCACCCTTTTCATCGTAATCCACAACAACACCTTCGGATATTTCTTTGCTTTCTACTGCAGTTTTAGATGAAAGATCGATATACATCGAGTCAGTTTCAGGATAATAATTAATCTTCATTATGTTTAAACCCCCTGTCAGGAAACGCATTGTGAATAGTTGTTTTATCATCAAGTGTTACCACGCGAATAACTTTCCCGTTTAATTCATCAACTATACCCCAAAATCTCCACCTGTTATTTTCCTGTCGCTCCATATGCAACGGATCGTCAATTATCTTTTCGCACCATTCCTTCTTTAGGTAAGGCCTTTTGCGTAATACTTCTTTTTCAAAATATTCCGTATACTTATATCTCATCTAATATAACACATCTAATATATAAATAATATTTAAAACATGCAATACTGGTGTTGTTAATTAATCAAGTAGAATCCTGTTCTTGTATTCCTTTCTCATAAGGTAATACTGGGGCAAAGAGGTTTTTAAGTGATATATGAAGCATAGTGAATATTCACTTGACTCATTGTATTTTTGTTTTGTATCTTTATGTGACAGGGAACTTCCGGAGATAATTATAATGAAACTCGTTCTTGATATCAAAAATGAAAACAAGGCCAGGAAATTGATTGAATTCCTGAAAGATATACCCTATGTAGAAATTGAAAAGGGAATGGAGCAGAGGCCTGCGAATAAAATACAAAAACTTCCTGCAGAATTTAAAAAACCTCTTACTGTAAAAAAATACATACATATACCCAGAGAAGAAATTTATGAAGACCGTTTAATTAACTCAGATACGATACCTCATTAATACTCCCCAAAAAAGCCATACAACACAATCGCATTAATGTCGTTTTCTGCTTGACAATCTTTTGTTTGTAATTAGACTGACATGTCAGTATATTAATTAATGACGAGGTAATGCATATGGCAACAATACCAGCTATTTCACCAGACACATCGGTACAGCAGCTTCTTTCAGAGGTTATGCCGAAATTCGCGCAGGAGCAGCTTACGTCAAACCCGAAGGCATCAGAGCTTGCCGGCAGCACCATCACCATGGTGGTTGAAGCGGGAGACAGCGTGTACAACTATACCGTCACCGACGGGAAGGACATTCACATGGCAGAAGGAAACAACGACGGGGCCATGCTGAAGCTGAAGGTATCCGAAGATGATATGAAAAAGATGATACAGTCGGGAAACCTTGACATGATCCTGGGCATTCAGAACGACCTGAACAAGGCAAAGCTGAACGCGCTTTCCAACCTGAGGGGAGCATTTACCGCCGAGATCGCACTTGACGACGGAGAGGTCATCAAGCTGAACGCCGTACTCAACGGGTCAGAACAGCCGCATTCCGTGTTCAAAATGAACGCGAAGGACACCTCGGCCCTCATGCGAAAAGAGGCCAGCCCGGTAAACCTCTTCATGAGCGGTGCCATGAAGATCGACGGTGACATGGCTTTCGCCATGGCAACACAGCCGCTGTTTACGTAGTACATTCCCGTTCTGTCAATCCTGCGAACGGGATATTTTACACACGGGAATAGACTGATATGTCAGTACTTCCCGTGTGTATTCAGAAAAAATCGTGAGAAGGAGAACATATGCTGGCGGAAAAACTACCCTGGCTTGACGAATATACCCTGCTGGGTATTCCTCATACCTTTGAGCCCTATCCTGACGAACCTGTGTACGAGATCCTTTACAGGGCGGCAAAAAAATTCAAAAAAAACGGCCTTATACAATTCAATTATAAGATGACATATCCCCGTGTGCTTGAGGCGGTAGAGCGTCTTGCCACCGCCCTGTTGCACATGGGGCTGAAAAAGGGCGACAGGGTGGCTACCCTGCTGCCAACATCTATACAGTTCGTTATCGCCGATTACGCCATATCCCGGGCGGGTCTGGTGCACATACCGTGCAGTGACCTGGAACCCGTCCCCACCCTTGAGCACAAGTTCAAAGAAGGGAAACCCCTTGCCATGATAAGCCTGGCAGCACATTCCGGCATGTGCGCAAGCCTCATGAAAAACACCTCGCTTCAGCACCTGGTACTCACCAAGCTTGATGATTACCTTGACCCCATGATCGACCTGCAGGAGTACGAAGATGTGAGTACTCCCCGGGGGGCACGCTGGATGTCTGAGCTTATCAATGACACTGAGGTGGACCTTCCCGGCAGAGACGAGATGAATATCGACGTGGACAATGACATAGAGACCCTGCTTTTCACGGGGGGCACAACCGGCCTTCCCAAGGGGTGCATGCTCACCCACAGGAATATATACGCGAACTCCATTCAGAGCCTGTATACAACCGGACATTCGGCCCATGTCATGAAGGGGGCCATCGCCGTCTTGATGGCCCTCCCGTTTTTTCACTCTTACGGGCATGTCATAATGCACACCATGACCCTCTTCGGGGTTGACCAGCTCCTGGTGCCGCAGCCCAGAAATACCGGTGCCATGATCAAAATGATCAAGGAGCGCAAACCGGTAATGCAGATCGGGGTGCCTGCCCAGTTCATGAAGCTGGCAGGGGATGAGCTGAAGGATATCAACATGATCGGTATATCAGGCTCTGCCCCGCTGTCACCCCGAACCCAGAGCGATTTTGAGAGCAAAACCGGCGGCGGCATAATGGAAGGGTACGGCCTTTCTGAGATGTCCCCCTGCACACACCTGAACACATCCATGCTGCTGCGTCTTTTCGGAGGGGAGCGGGGACTGCGCACTATCAATTTTGTTCTCAGGCTACCCGGCGTCACTCCCATGGTGAATGGTTTTCTGCGTCTGCAGGGCACCCGCATGACGGGAGCCACAACCCTGAAACTCTTTGCCCTGCTGAACCGCATGTCCCGTAAAAAGGCGAACCGCAGTTCACGGGAGAAGAAGGGCACCACTGGAATCCCTTACCCCGATACTGTCATAAAGATCATCGATGTAGACACCGGCCAGAAGCTCACATGGGCTGATATGCTTGGGGGGAGGACGGGGGAACTGTGCCTGAATGGCCCCCAGCGCATGCTGGGCTACTGGCCCCATTCCGGAAGCGGTCTTGACGAGGAAGGGTATGTGCGCACCAGCGACGTGGTGAGAGTGGATGCGCGGGGATATTTCTCCATAGTTGACCGAACCAAGGACATGATCATCGTGTCGGGTTTCAAGGTGTATTCACGGGAGGTGGACGATATCCTTACCGCCCATCCCGCCATAGAAGAGGCGGCAACGGTGGGTATACCCGACCCGCGGCGTGAGGGAAGCGAGAAGGTGGTGGTATTCGTGAAGCTGAACTCCGCCAGTGCCGACGGCATTACCGGTGAGCACATACGGGAATACCTGAAAGAGAACGTGGCGAAGTACGCGGTGCCCAAGCTGGTTGTCATGCTTGATGAGCTGCCGGTAACGGCGGTGCAGAAGGTCGACAAGAAAGAACTTCGCAAAATGGCTGAAAACGAGTTCGGCAAACAGGCATCCGCTGCAAATAGCAGTAATAGAAGCTGATATAAACCATAACTATAGTGAAGGAGTTACCTATGCAGGAATGTGTATTTATTGACGGTGTACGCACACCAAACGGAAGGGCCCACAGGGAGAAAGGCTGGTTTCGCAATCTCAGGCCCGATGAACTTTTAACGAAGGCCTACAGCGGTCTTTTTGAGCGCAACCCCGCAGTTGAACCGGCAATGGTGGACGGGGTTTTCGTGGGAAGCGCCAACCCCTCGGGCATGCAGAATGATATCGGCCGCCTGGGCTGGCTTG
This sequence comes from uncultured Leptospiraceae bacterium, assembly GCA_964629365.1. GTDB lineage: Bacteria > Spirochaetota > UBA4802 > UBA4802 > UB4802 > M55B154. The sequence goes on along the minus strand of CAZVRB010000122.1, from coordinate 734 downwards.
CCTCGGGGTTTCCTGACAGCGTTCCCACCAACACCCTTACCAACCAGTGTCCCTCGGGGATGTCTGCCATTATGCACGGCGCCAGGGCCATCATGACGGGAGAAACCGATGTGATGATCGCTGCCGGTGTTGAGGACATGGAGAAGGTGCCCATGGGCACCCACATGGATTTTCCACCGAGACTTTTGGAATACTATGACGGTGCCAGCCTCATGATGGGTATGACGGCAGAGAAGGTGGCTGAAGAATATAACATCTCCCGCGAAGACATGGAGAACATGGCTGCATGGTCCAATAAAAAAGCGGCTGCCGCACGTGATGCCGGCAAGTACAGCAGGGAGATCATCCCGGTTGAGGGGCTGGATGATGCGGGGAACAGCATCACCGTTGACCGTGACCAGTGGATACGTGACAAGGTAGACACGGCCAAGATGGCCTCCATGATCCCCTCGTTTAAGCCAGAGGGTACGGTGACGGCGGCAACGTCCTCCCCCCTTACACAGGGCGCGTGCGCACTGCTTTTGATGAGCAGGGACAAGGCGGACAGCCTGGGGTTGAGCTATACCTACAAGTATTCATACGGGGTGCTTGCAGGCTGTGATCCCACCATGATGGGCATCGGGCCAATCCCCGCGGTACAAAAGCTTTTTGATAAAACGGGCCTTGGCCCATCTGATATAGGACCCATTGAACTGAACGAGGCCTTTGCCAGCCAGTCCCTTGCGTGTATTCGC
>CAZVRB010000121.1:6086-8788 GCA_964629365.1 uncultured Leptospiraceae bacterium | reverse complement strand
CAGACCCATGAAGCCATGGCCGCGCAGGCACGTGAGAAAAACCAGGATGTAAAAAGCATGATGACTGATGAAGGTTTTGAAGAATTCTAAAAGACACCATTGCATACCCTAAAGATATAAGCCGGCATTATCGTTGTTCTGATGATGCCGGCTTTTTTATTACGATTAGCAGCTGTCCGCCCTCAGTTCAACCATGTGCCACCTGTCGTTGATCGTCTTGAAATAAAGAGTGAAATACGATGCCTCGTAGCCGTACCAGCACTTTATACGGTCACCCTCAATGGAAAATTTCATTTTATACATGTAGGGTTCCCTGATGATTATCCTGTCCAGAAAATTACCCGGGGTGAGCACCATGGATTCACAGTTCCCTTCGGCGCAATGTTTTGCCTTGAGGGGAAAGCTTATATTATTTTTTATTGTATTCAATTGCCTGTTGAGAATTGCTTTTTTGAAGCGGTTAAAGAACACATGAAATTTCTCAATTTCTTCACCCTGCATTTTTACGAAACTGCTGAAGATATACCCGGTCTTTCCGGATGAAAGTCGTATCTTGTACCATGTGCCGTAATAGGGGCCGATGAAGGTGTATTCATGTCCTTTTTCAAGTATGTCAACCTTTGTGCCGGAACTGATATTTGCCACAATTGACGCACCTGTTTCAGGTTTACTTCGTACGTTTACGTTGTCACCGATGAGTACACCATTTTCGGCGGCAAGGGTAAATGTTACTAAAAATAATAAAAGAAAAATATATACCTTTTTCACTGTCATGCTCCCCGTGATGATAGATTATGATGAATTATCATTTTAAGTTGTATCAATGTCAAGAAACAATATTGAACGGGAATGAGGGAATTTTAAGTAATTTACTTGTGAATTATTTCAGATTCAAATAATATACATAAACTATGATTTTTAAAATTAGCAGGGATTATGAAAAAGATATTCAGTTTCTTTGTTGATAATTACCGTTTTACCCTGGTACTGATGCTGCTGCTACTGCTGTTTGGTATACTCGGTCTTTCCGTCATGAAACGGGAAGGCATACCGCCTGTGGATTTTGCCACGGTAACAATAACCACGGTGTATCCCGGTTCATCACCCGAAGAGGTGGATGAAAAGATCACCGCGAAAATAGAAGAAGAGATTCGAACCGTAGACGGTATCGAGAAGGTATTATCGGTATCACGGTCGGGGTTGAGCGTCATAAGCGTGGAAATTGATATTGACCGGTTCAACTCTGACGATGTCATCAGTGACCTGCAGCGTGCGGTACAACGTGTTGGAGACCTCCCGGAAGATATACTTGATGACCCGGTGTTGCAGGAGATAAAATCGGATGAACTTCCGGTGGTAGAGCTTGCCATTACCGGTCCGCAAAAGAACAGGGAGCGGTATGTCCTTGCTGACCGGTTAAAGACACAGGTAGAGGATATACGGTCGGTGGCAGCGGTTCGTCTTGACGGGTTTCGGGAGCGTGAATACCAGGTGCTACTTGACTCGGATAAACTGCGTCGCCAGGAAGTTGGAATACGGGACGTGGTTAATGCTGTTCGTGAGTACTCCCAGAATATCCCGGCAGGTTATATTAAATCAACTGAGAAGCAGGTGCTTGTCAGTGTCCGTTCGCGGGTGAACCGGGTGGAGGAGATACGCGATATTATCATCAGGTCGAATTTCCAGGGGTACAGGGTTCGGGTTGGTGATATAGCCATTGTAAAGGACGGGGCGGAAGAAGAGGAAACCCTCGTATGTGCCAACGGCCAGCCGGCCACCCTGCTTACCGTGGTAAAGAAGGCGGACGCGGATGCCATAGAAACCGTCTCCCTGGTGAAGGAAAAGATCGCGTCGTTTAATAAGGATATCCCCGAAGGGTACGGGATTAACATATACAACGATGAATCGCGTCGGATCGGGGCACGTTTATCGGTTGTGGTATCCAACGCCATTACCGGTTTTTTCCTCGTCATTATATTCATGCTCATCTTTCTGCCTGGCAGGTACGGTATCATCACGGCCATAAGTCTGCCCGTTACGGTGCTGGGCACGCTTGGCCTTATGGCGGCAAACGGTATCAATTTCAATATCATCACCATGCTTGCCATCGTTATTGTGATCGGTATGCTGGTTGATAACGCCGTGGTTATAGGCGAGAACTATACCCGTCTCAAGCAGGACGGGGAAAGCAACAGGGACGCAGCAATCCGCTCCGTGGAGCAGTTCTGGCTTCCTATAACCGCAACTGTGGCTACCACCATAGCAGCGTTTCTCCCAATGCTGGTGACCCGTGGTGTTATGGGTCAGTTTATCAGGTACATACCCATCGTGGTAACATTTGCTCTTGTGATAGGACTGGTTGAATCCTTTTTGATACTGCCTGCACGGCTTTCCCTGGTAAAAGACAGGGAGAACATCAACAGGTTCGAGTCCATGCAGCTGAAGGTTTTCAACCGAATTCGAGGCGGTTTTTCACGGTTTATTTCTTTTTCAATACGTTACCGCTACCTGGTATTCATTGTCATTACTGTCATCCTTGCGGGAAGCATGGCCCTGTCGGTGTTCGGCAACCGGTTCGAACTTTTCCCCGCCGAGGCGGTTGAAGTCTATATCGGCCGATATGAAACCGCCGAAAACAACCCCCTAAAGTATAGTCACCGTATTGGCGCGCAGCTCTGTGAGCACATACAAGAGAAACTGGG
>CAZVRB010000121.1:0-5986 GCA_964629365.1 uncultured Leptospiraceae bacterium | reverse complement strand
ATGCTGAACCGTAACGGGCAGCTGGTGAAGCTTTCAGCGGTTGCAGATATTGTCCCCATAACAGGACCGGCGGTGAGAAAACACTACGATTACAAGCGATCCATTACCGTTACCAGTGATCTTAACCCGGATAAGATTTCTGACGTAGTATTAAACATGAAAGCAAAACGTATAGTGAGCAGCCTTCAGAAAAAGTATCCCATGGTAAGTGCCGATTTCGGCGGCGTGGACGAGAGTACCAGGGAGTCACTGCAGTCCCTTTTTAATGCTCTCGTGCTGGCGGTGATCACCATCTTTGCAATACTGGTCTTGATATTCAATTCTTTTACCAGGCCTTTCCTAATCCTCAGCTCAATCCCCCTTGGACTGGTTGGTGTAAACTGGGCATTCTTTCTGCACGGCAAACCCCTGAGCTTCCTGGCCCTCATCGGCGTGGTGGGTCTTGCCGGTATCATCGTGAACGCGTCAATAGTGCTCATGAGCCATATCGACGAGCTTTATGCGGGGAAGACGATGGGATTTCATGAAACACTTGCCACCGCCTCGGGAAACAGGTTGCGGGCGGTGCTGGTCACCAGCCTCACCACCATTGGCGGCTTACTGCCAACGGCTTACGGCATTGGCGGATATGATCCCACCCTGGTTCCCATGACGTTTGCCCTCACCTGGGGACTTGTCACCGGTACCATTCTCACCCTGGTATGGATACCCTGTGGGCTGGCAATATTCAACGATATCGGCCAACGGCTTGGCAGGGGGATTGGTGATGTTTCATAATGCATTCTTGTTGACATACCGGGTACCTGTTATGTTTCATAAGTAACCGGGGGAATACACTATGACTTCACAAAACATCGTACGACAGATCGCCGCGGTACACGACCTTTCCGCTTTCGGGAGGACGTCCCTTTCTGTGGTGATACCCATATTTTCTGCTATGGGGATAAAGGTATGCCCGCTGCCAACGGCGGTATTGTCCTCGCACAGCCGTTATGAGGGGTATCGGTTTACCGATCTCACCGACCAGATGCAGCCGGTCATTGATCACTGGAAGGAGCTGGGTGTATCACTGGATGCCATATACAGCGGTTTTTTAGGCTCGCATAAGCAGATACGGATCGTGCAGGGGCTAATCGATACGTTCATGAAGGAGAAACAACTGGTGGTTGTTGATCCCGTATTGGGCGACAACGGTACCATGTATGGCCCCTTTAACGATGACATGGTAACCGAGATGAAGTTGCTGGTGAAAAGGGCGGACATTATAACCCCAAACCTCACCGAAGCATCACTGCTGCTGAATAAACCATTCAACCCGGAAATTGAAGAAGACCAGATCAAGGACTGGATGCTGCAGTTATCAGAGGTTGGTCCCGGAATAGTAGTGATCACCAGTGTGCCTGACAGGTCGCGGGACAAGACACCGGGAAAACACTTTTCGGTTATCGCCTATAACAGTAAGAGTGAACGCTTCTGGAAAGTGCCAATAGATTACATCCCCGCCGATTTCCCCGGCACAGGAGACTGCTTTACCAGTGTCTTTACCGGTGCCCTGATGCAGGGGGACAGCCTTCCCATCGCGCTGGACAGGGCCGTGAATTTCATCTCGTATGGTGTACGTGCAACCTTTGGGTACGAGTATGATCAGAACCAGGGTATACTGCTTGAACGCATACTGGGACGCTTGAACGCACCCATGCCGGTAAGCAGTTACGAGATCATATGATAATCTATGTTGTGATGATTTCCTGGTTTGACTGATGGAAATGAACGAATGGAATAGAAAAGAATACTGTTGACAGAAGGTCTTTAGTTATAGATTATAGCAGCTTGTCTGATTAAAGAAGCTATTATTACAATATTGTTGTGCTGAACTAAGAAGGAGAAAGTTATGAAACTAAAAGGAACCGTGTTATCTTATATTCTACTTGTGACCGTTTCAGTGGTTTTAACCGGTTCAGCTTCAAGTACAGTGGCAGCCCCAAAACCGGGCCCGAAGGCGAGCGCCCCTGCAATTGAACTGGCTGATGTTGTTCAGAAATGGATCGCTGACAAGAAGAAATCAGGAGAGATCGAAACGATCGTGAATGATGAATTCATTAAAACCTGGCAGCGGGTAAATATCGTTGGTGTTGTAAAAGGCACTAAAAAAATACAGGTTCGCCCGAGGCCCGGTCTTTCAAGAAAAGCGGGTAAAACAACCTTGATTCATAAAATGGAATACATCAAAAAGGGTGAAAAAACATTCGAGTTTTATGTTGTCCTGCCTGAAGGTGAGGTGTATCGTGATGGTGACAGGTTGAAAGTAACCGACGCGTATATCGAAAGTAACCGGGGTTACGGGGTTAAGTACGGGGTCAGGCCTGTGCTGATTGGCGGTACCATTGAACAGCTTCCTCCTGATTATTAAAATTGAGCAGTGAATTTAATAAACGTTCTCTGGTGGATATATCATCGTAAGCTGTAATACTAATAACAGTTGCAATTATTATATGCCCGTTTTATGATATGACGCTTTTCATGGTATGACGATGCGCATCGTTTACGGAGGAAAAGGGTATGGATGATGCAACTGTTTTCTTTTTGGGATCAGGTATATTAGCAGCCATGGGACTTATTCTGCTTATCCCGGGAATTATCAGCCGTAAAAATCATAAAAGGTTGTTGTATGATTCGGCAAAGATCTCAGGCATAATAACCGGCAAGTACGCCGGGAACCGCCAGTTCAGGGTGGACGTGAAATTTGAGTATAACGGCAAAGACTATACCATCAATGGAAGGTTGAAAGACCTGGACTCGTTCAACCTGGCCTCAGAAGGGGATGAAGTGCAGGTGGCGGTAAACCGGGATGAACCTATGCGTTCCTTTCCTTTGCTGCCGGGCAGCCTGCACATGAAGTCCTTTACTCTCATTCTTATTGGTATTGTGATGATACTGACAGGCGTCTGCCTCATGGGGATGGTGCTCATCTTTGAACCCGGATTTGCTGAAGGGATATTTGGGTGATCAATAAGTCGCAAGTTCTTTTATAAGATCTTTGTACTCTTTTTTCTGCAGCTCTTTTTCCAGTGGCTCAATTTCTTTTGAGTAATAATCAAGCCTTGAGCTGAGTTCCTTGCCTTTCATGTCAATATGCCATTTTGTCGAAAGATTTCTTGAGTCCTGGTAGGCTTCACCGGGATACATGAGGTAATTACCCTGCTTGTAAACCCTGTAGCCCTTTTTATTTAGAAAGGGAATTATGGTTTCTTTTGTCCTGTAATAATCTTTTACCAGTGCAGCGTATGCCTTATCAAGGCTGGTAAAAGCTTTTTTGAAGTTGGTATTATTCATTACTCCCCTGTACACTGAACGTTCCTCGTCCCTGGCATACAGCAGGTATTTGAGTATGTATAACTTGAATTCAAGATATGCCCTGTGTGAACGGTCGGCATAATAGTAATTATCGATCCATGCATTGAGAATATTCTTTGTTTGTGACTTGTAATATGGAACCAGGTTATGTGCTGTTTTATACTGGTGGTAATATGCATTCAATTCGTCTATAAGGCCATATACTCCAAATGCCTGGGTGCCTGCATTTTCACCTCCAATTGGTTTTGTTATATACTTGTCAAACCTGAATGTCTTAATCTCTTCTGAAAAAGTACCGGCAATTTCTTTACTTGGGAAAGTCTTTGTTATTGGGATCAAAATTGGCTCTTTGAAACCTGCAAAAATTGTTTTATAACTGGTATCAAAGTCATTAAGCAAACCGCGTTTTTCAAGTATGGGCCAGCACATATGTGCTGCATATTCATGACACATCTCGTGAACCACAACATCAAGCTTTTTGGCCACTGAAATCTCGTCCAGTTTATTACTGTAACTCCAGAAATCATTTTTATAGATTTTTTTTAAGGTGTTACCGGCATGATATTCGTCAGGGGCATTTTCATATTCATTTATTAATCTATAAGCAAGTGGATAGTACTTTTGCAGCATTCCAATGATGATCTTTCTTCCCTCGTCCCTGGTTAACATGGCAGAGCCATGATGTGCTGACATCATTATTGATAAACATGCTACAACAACAAATAATAACTGTTTTTTTATCCCCATGATTTACCCTGTAGTATTCAGAAGACCATTTGTTTGATATACACACATCAATGTATATGTCAACATAATTGTGATCATTGAATGGATGTATTTTAAATACATTGACATGGTTATTGAAAAGATTATAATTTAAAAGGTATGTAAATAAAGGAAAATGATTAATGTATTTAGCACGAAGAAATTATATTGTATTTCTATTTACAATAGTATTATCCGTCTTGTCGTACCTGTATCCCAATTCCGTAATACGTGCTGATCTGACCGTATCAGCAGCATGCAATCCTGTGAAAATAAATGAAAATTTCAGAAAAAAAAGTATAGGGAAGCATGTTGAAGTGCTACGTGACCCCGATGGCATTCTCTCATACCGGGAAGTATCATCTCCACCATTATCAGGAAAGTTCAAACAACATGATGAAAGTACATTTAACCACGGCATAGATACAGCGGTATTCTGGTATCGTTTTACACTTCAAAAAACATCTAAAGAAGAAAGTTTGGGTTCTTTAATACTGGTTATTCCCCAGACAATTAAAATAATAGACCTCTACGTCCCGGTTAGAAGATCAAATGGGAAGGACGTTCAAAGAATACAGGCTGGTGCATACAGTTTCAAGGAAAATGAATATAGCGATTCAAGTTATCCCATCATGGATTTGCCTGATGATGTTATTTCTGATGAATGTATATATGCAAGGGTAGACAGCAGGATAGACAGCTATTCAATGCTTTTGTTTAGCCGTGATAGTTTCAACACGTTCATAAAGTTTGAGTACCTTGTATCTGGCCTGATAACCGGTATTCTGCTTGCCATGATGCTGTATAACCTGGTACTTGCCGTATTCCTGAGGGATAAGGCATATGCAGCGTACTGCATCTATATAGCGTGTATTAATTGTTACGTCTCAGTGTATTCCGGATGGCTTCAGGGTCTTAACCTGTTAACAGTAAATATGAGTGAATTCATCCTTGTATTTTTTTCAGCATCATATTTTTTCGCAATGGTTTTTTCCAGGATTTTCCTTGATACACCGGGAAAACATCGAATCATGGATCGGCTGTTTGTGGGCATCATGGTCTTATCAGTTGCAGTCCTCGTGTTAAATATTTCAGGCATAACGAATGCAGCGAATATACTTGCTCACCTGATGGGACTGGCAGGTCCTGTTGTCATAATGTCATGTGCGGCAATACGCTGGGGTGAAGGATACAGACCTGCCCTGTATTACCTGGTGGCATGGGGTTTCCTGTACATTGCATCAATTCTTACTGCCGCGGTTGGAGTGGGGTTACTGGATTACTCGTATGTTATCCGAACATTCGCGCTGGGAACAGGAGCCGCTTTTGAATCAATTATACTTTCATGGGCACTGTCCGACCGTATTCGAAGCCTCAGGGAAGAAGGTGAGCGGTTGCGTGAAAAGGAACGTCGTTTAACAGAACTCTCTATCACCGATGAGCTTACCGGCCTGTATAACAGGAGATGGTTTTCAAGTAAAATCGATAGTGAAATGGACCATGCCCGTCGCCTTGGCAGGCCCCTTTCACTGGTAATCGTTGACATCGACCATTTCAAACAATTCAATGATAAATACGGTCACGCACAGGGAGACAGGGTACTGGCAGAAATGGGAAAAACCATATTCGATACTGTTCGTCTTTACGATATACCATGCCGGTATGGTGGGGAAGAATTTGCCATCATATTACCCGGTGCCAATGGAAATAATGGTTTTGCGGTTGCCGAACGGCTTCGAAAGTCATTTGCCAGAAAAAAGATTGTGGTTCCGGGACGAAGTCCCATCGGTGCAACAATAAGCATTGGAGTGGCTCAGATGGGTAATGAGGAAAGTGCAGATAGCTTTTTCCAGCGCGCAGATGACGC
>CAZVRB010000120.1:0-8789 GCA_964629365.1 uncultured Leptospiraceae bacterium | reverse complement strand
CGGTTTTTTATAAAAAAGTAGTCCGGATAGACTAAATAATGCACAATATGTTATTCACTGTTGATGAATGGTGTTCACATTAAAAGAATTGCAATTTATTCGTGTGCATGTATACATCTCCATGAATAATATTACGGGGAGACATGTATATGCGAAAAATTCTGCTGCTTTTAACAGCTTTCTGCGTCCTGTTCACGGGTTGTAACGAAAACAGGACATTTACCCAATCCAGATTTCTAATGGGAACCCTGGTTACCATCACACTGCAGCATACATCCAGCGAAAAAGCCAATGCCGCTTTTGATTCTGCCTTTGACGAAATTGCCAGAATAGAGAAGCTGATGAGCCCTTATAACCACCATAGCGACATTTACCGGGCAAACCATTCAGGCTCTGACCCCGTAAAAATTTCCGATGAGACATTCGCACTCATTAAGGAGGCCTTACGCATATCCGGTAAAACGGAAGGAACTTTTGATATAACCTATGCGTCCATTGCTGATCTTTGGAATTACAGGAAGGATAATTTCTCACCCCCCTCAAAAACAATTATCAATTCAAGGATGAGAGCATTCAATTACAGGAATATTATTCTCAATACAGGAAACAAGACTATAGCACTTAAAAATAATGCGCAAATCGGTCTTGGAGGAATCGCCAAGGGGTACGCCATAAAAAAAGCCGTGTATACGCTGAAACAAAAGAATATCCCCGGAGGGATCGTTGAAGCAGGAGGGGACTTGCAGGTAATTGGCACTAAACAGGGAAAACCATGGAAGATAGGTATACAACATCCCCGGAAGAAAAACGACCTGGCAGCAACCCTTAAACTACATGATGAAGATTCAGTGGCAACAAGCGGTGATTACCAGAGATTCAGAATGCACAAGGGGAAACGCTACCATCACATCATCGATCCGGGCACGGGTTTCCCCTCAAGATCAGGATTGATTTCGGTTTCTGTCATCGCGAAAGACCCCGTCCTGGCGGATGCCTGGGCCACTGCCCTCTTTGTAATGGGGGCAGAAAAGGGTATCAACCTGTTAAAAAAGAACCCTCATATCCAGGCTGTTTTTATCACTTCAGAATTTACCATGATGACGTCACATGAACTAAAGGAACGCCTGCACGTGTTTGATATTGAACATGTAAAATGGTTCTGATAACTGGCTCATAACTTTTCGTAAGATTAGAACTAAACAGGGGTTCTCACGGAGGCACGGTGGCACGGGGAACACGGAGGGTTGATCAATACAGGTAAGTTTCGTTTTTTCAGTATAGTAAACAATTATTGTAAAGTTTGATACAGGGGATAGTTTTTACAGGCTAAGAAATATATTAATTCCAATCAGAAGCTATAAATATCCTTTAACTGTAAAAACTATAATAGATTGAACTGATAAATTATCCTGACAAAACGAAAATAAGGAAATCAACCCTCCGTGCACCCCGTGTCTTTGTGCCTCCGTGAGAGATAAGAGTGTGATTTTTTTAAAATTCATTCTCCGGAAAAATATTCATGAATACCATCAGCCGCGTCTTTCCCGTCCTGGATTGCCCAGACCACCAGTGATGCCCCCCTGCTGGCATCCCCGGCTGAAAAAATTCCTTTCCTGCTGGTCATCATACCTTCATCTATAGCAACATTTCCCCTGTCATCAAGTGCCAGGTCAAGTTCGCCCAGCAGCCCCTTATGTACGGGGTGAATAAACCCCATGGCAAGCAGCACAAGATCAGTCTTTATTTTAAACTCAGATCCGGGTATCTCTTTCATAACCATTCTGCCGTCATCGTCACGATGCCACTCAACTTTCACCCCTTCTGCACCTGACACCTTGCCGTTTTTCCCGGTAAATCTTTTCGTAAGAACCGTCCACTTGCGTTCGCATCCTTCTTCGTGAGAACTTGAAGTTTTTAACACCCTGGGCCACAGCGGCCATGGTTCTTCTTCATTGCGGCCCGTTGAGGGTTTGGGCAGAAGCTCAAGCTGGGTTATCCTGCGGGCACCCTGCCTGTTAGCAGTACCCACGCAGTCTGACCCGGTGTCTCCCCCGCCGATCACCAGCACATTCTTATTGAGAGCACTGATGAGATCGTTGTCGCTGATATGGTCTCCCTGCACAATACGGTTTTGCTGCGCCAGAAAATCCATGGCGAAGTATATCCCGTCAAGGTCACGTCCTTCAATATCAAGATCACGGGGTTCCCGTGAACCAATAGCGATACACAGGGCATCAAAATCTTTAAGCAGATCTTTTACCGGTACATCATCACCGGCCCTTACCCCTGTCCTGAACTGCACCCCTTCTTCTTCCATCAGGTTGATACGCCGATCCACGATTCTCTTGTCAAGCTTAAAGTCGGGGATCCCGAAACGCAGGTATCCCCCCGCCTTCTCGGCAGCCTCAAACACAACCACCTGGTGCCCGTACCTGTTCAGCCTGTCGGCACAGGCAAGTCCCGCCGGACCGCTGCCGATCACCGCCACCGTTTTTCCGCTGCGTGTTTCAGGCGGCTCCGGCTTCACCAGGCCAAGCTCAAAAGCCTTTTCGATCACCGCAAGCTCGTTCTGCCTTATGGTAACAGGCTCATCATTAATAGCAAGCACACAGGCCGCCTCGCACGGGGCCGGACACACACGGCCGGTAAATTCGGGGAAACTGCTGGTCTCACGCAGGATATCGTATGCCGTCTTCCGCTTTACACAGAATAACTTGTCCTGCCATTCGGGCATAATATTGGATATGGGGCATCCCCAGTGACAGAAAGGCACCCCGCAGTCCATGCATCGGGCAGCCTGCAGGCGGCGTTCCCTGTCGGGCAACATCTTTTCCACTTCACCGTAATCATGAATTCTTTCCTCGACGGGACGGTACCCCCCCTCCTGTCGCCCGAATTTCAAAAAGCCCTTAGGATCACCCATCTGACACTACCTCCAGCTGTTCTTCTTCCCGAATGTCCCGTAATTCTTCCTCAATCTGTTCAAGCTTCATCTCCTGCATGGCCCGCTTATATTCATACGGCAAAACCCGGATAAAGCGTGTCATGTGCCGGTACCAGTCCTGCAAAATCTCGGCTGCCAGGGTGCTGCCGGTATATTCCACGTGCCGTTTCAGCATCTCCTTGACGTATTCCTGGTCTTCATGTTCAAGCAGGGGTGAAAGTTCAACCATACCGGTATTGCAGTAATACTGAAAATCACCCCGGGCGTTCAAAACGTAGGCGATCCCGCCGCTCATACCGGCAGCGAAATTACGTCCAACCCTTCCAAGCACCACCAGGCGCCCCCCGGTCATGTACTCGGCACAATGGTCACCCGTACCTTCAACCACGGCATGTGCCCCGCTGTTTCGCACGCAGAACCGCTCACCCGCCATGCCCCGCACGTAGAGCTCTCCGGCGGTGGCTCCGTATAATACGGTATTACCTATAATAATATTTTCTTCCGGTTTGAATGTTGATCCTTCCGGGGGAACCACTATGAGTCGTCCCCCCGAAAGTCCCTTGCCGAAATAGTCGTTTGCGTCTCCCTCAAGCCTGAAGGTAACCCCCTTCTGCAGAAAGGCACCAAAGCTCTGTCCGGCACTTCCCCTGAATGTACAATGTATGGTATCATCAGGCAGGCCATCATCCCCGTATCGGCGTGATATCTCACCCGAGAGCATGGCCCCCACTGTCCTGTTGATGTTCTGTATCTCATGATCCAGTACGACTTTTTCCCTGTTTTCCAGGCCGTTTTTGGCATTCTCAATAAGCCACCTGTCCAGAACGTTATCTATCTTGTGAACCTGTGTTTCCACGCAGTACCGGTTTCCCCCAAACATGTCGGTGGGTACCGCCAGTATCTTTGAGGTATCCACGGTCCGTGCCTTCCAGTGCTCCATGGTCCGCTGCTCCAGCAGGTCAGTCCTGCCCACAAGCTCGTTGAAGGTCTTCACCCCGATTTCAGCCATGATCTCCCGCACTTCCTCGGCGATAAAACTGAAATAGTTTACCAGGTACTCCGGTTTTCCGCTAAAACGCTTACGCAGCTCAGGATCCTGGGTGGCCACTCCCACTGGGCAGGTGTTTTTGTGACATTTTCGCATCATCACGCATCCCAGCACGATGAGGGCACCCGTGCCGAAACCGAACTCCTCAGCTCCCAGCATACCGGCAAGCACCACGTCCCGCCCGGTCTTCAGCTGTCCGTCTGTCTGTATGCGTACCCTGCCTCTCAACCCGTTCAGCAGCAGTGTCTGGTGTGTCTCGGCCAGGCCAAGCTCCCATGGGAGACCCGCGTGCTTGATGGAGCTTATGGGGCTTGCCCCCGTCCCCCCGTCGTAACCGCTTATGGTTATGTTATCTGCATGGGCCTTGGCAACACCCGCGGCCACGGTGCCTACGCCGCTTTCGGATACCAGCTTCACGCTGACACGGGCATTGGGGTTGGCGTTTTTCAGGTCGAAGATGAGCTGTGCCAGGTCTTCAATAGAATATATATCATGATGTGGGGGAGGTGAAATCAGGGTAACCCCCGGCGTCGAATGGCGGGTACCCGCGATCACCTTGTCAACCTTGAAGCCGGGCAACTGCCCCCCTTCACCGGGCTTGGCCCCCTGGGCGATCTTGATCTGAAGCTCGTCGGCGTTCACCAGGTAATTACTGGTCACACCGAAACGTCCAGAAGCCACCTGCTTGATGGCACTGCGCAGCAGGGTGCCGTCGGGTTTGGGGGTATACCGTTCGGTTTTTTCGCCCCCTTCGCCGGAGTTGCTCTTGCCGCCAATCCGGTTCATGGCAGCAGCCATGCACTCATGGGCCTCAATGCTCAGCGATCCAAATGACATGGCACCGGTGGCAAAACGTTTCATGATCTCGGAGGCTGGTTCCACCTCGTCTATTGGTATGGGTTTTTGTTTCTTGAAATCGAATGTCCCCCGTATCACGTGGGGTTTGCGGTTCTGGCTGTTCACCAGATCTGAGAACTCTTTGAACTTGGGATAGCAGCCGGTACGGGTGGCCCACTGCAAGAGATGTATGGTCTCGGGGTTCCAGGCATGCCGTTCACCGTACTTTCGGTACATGTACGTCCCTTCCGAGTCAAGCAACCTCGGCCGGGCAGCATACGCCTTCCCGTGATGTTCCAGAGCCTCCCGTCCTGCTTCCAAAAAACCAACACCGCCAATGCGTGACTCGGTACCGGGAAAACAACTTTCCATGAGTTCCTGCCCCACACCAATAGCTTCGAATATCTGTGCACCCCGGTAACTGCGCAGGGTTGAGGTTCCCATCTTGGAAAGCACCTTTAAAAGCCCCTTGTGCAGGGCGTTCATGTAATTCTCATCTGCTTCGTACACTTTCATTTTCTGCGGTAACAGGCCGTCTTTGAAAAGCTTGCGGATATTGGCAAATGCCCCGTAGGGATTCACTGCCCCTGCTCCAAATCCGAAAAGCAGTGCAAAGTGCATCACCTCCCTGGCCTCCCCGGTCTCTATGATTAGCCCGATGCGGGTTCTTTTCTGTTTGCGTATCAGGTGATGGTGGACAGCGGCACATGCCATGAGAGACGGAATGGGCACCATGTCAGGGCCCTGGCCCCTGTCTGAAAGTATTATGAAATTATACCCGTCATCAACCCCCTGCTCTGCCTTCGTGCACAGCTTTCGCAATGCCGGTTCCAGCCCTTCAGCCCCCTCTCTTGCGGGGAAGAGCATGGGCAGGGTGAGCGAGCTGAAATCCGGACTGTTCCAGTTTCGTATCTTCTCCATGTCATCATTAGCAAATATGGGATTCTTGAACTTCAGCATCCTGCAGTGTTCGGGCCGTTCTTCCAGCAGGTTTCCCTGCGCGCCGATGTAACTGGTAAGGGTCATCACCAGTTCTTCCCGTATGGGATCAATTGCCGGGTTGGTAACCTGTGCAAACTTCTGCTTGAAATAATTGAAAAGCCGCTGCGGCTTGTCTGAAAATACCGCAAGTGGTGTGTCAGTTCCCATGGAGCCGGTTGGTTCCTTTCCGTCCCTGGCCTTGGGCAGCAGTATGGTTTCCATGTCCTCCCTGTTGTATCCAAATACCAGGTTCATGGTATGCAGATCCTCCTCCGGGATGTCCGGCGGCGGGGTCTTTCCACCCTTCAGGTCAGCCAGGTTCACCCTGTTGTCCTCCACCCACTGCCGGTAGGGCTTGCTGTGAGAGATAACGTCCTTTATCTCGGCATCGGGTATGATGCGGCCTTCACCCGTGTCAACCAGCAACAGCTTGCCCGGCGTGAGCCTTCCCTTCTCGCGAACCTTCTCGGGGGGAAATGTCTGCACCCCCACCTCTGATCCCATAACGATGAGGTCATCATGGGTCACCACGTAGCGTGACGGTCGCAGGCCGTTACGGTCAAGGGTGCCTCCAACGAAGCGCCCGTCGCAGAACACCATGGAGGCGGGCCCGTCCCATGGTTCCATGAAGGTTGAATGATATTCATAAAAGTATTTCAGATCTTCAGGTATAGGGTTCTTCTCGTTCCATGACTCGGGGATAAGCATCATCAGGGAATGGGGCAGCGACCGCCCCGTGCGCACCAGCATTTCCAGCGCGTTGTCAAAGGAGGCGGAGTCGCTCTTTCCCGGCTCAATGATGGGGAATATCTTGCGTATGTCTTCACCAAAGAGGTCTGTTTTGAAAGCAGACTCACGGGCCTGCATCCAGAAACGGTTTCCCTGCACCGTGTTGATCTCACCGTTGTGGGCCAGCATGCGGAAAGGCTGTGCCAGGTCCCATGATGGGAAGGTGTTGGTGCTGAAACGGGAATGTACCAGGGCTATGGCACTCTTAAAGCGCTCATCTTCAAGCTCTGTATAATAACCACCCACCTGGGAGGGGGTAAGCATGCCCTTGTATACCATGGTGCGGCCTGAAAGGGATAGTATATAGAAGTAATCCTTCTCTTTCAGGTCAGATTCCCGTATCTCGCGCTCCACGGTCTTTCTTACCATGTAAAGTTTTCGTTCAAAGGCCTCGTCACCATCAACGGTTTTCTCAACGAATACCTGCCTGACGAGGGGCTCTGACCCCTTCGCGATACTGCCGATATCTGAATTATCGACGGGAACGTCCCTCCAGCCGATGAGCTTCAGGCCTTTCCTGTCTATCACCTCTTCCAGTGCCTGTACACAATGCGCGGCCTCGTCCTCCCGCACCGGCAGAAACACCATGCCCACGGCATACTCTCCCGCTGCAGGAAGTCCTTTTACCTCTTCGGCGAAGAAGTCGTGGGGTATCTGCACCATGATTCCGGAGCCGTCCCCTGTCTTGTTGTCTGCACCTTCTGCCCCCCGGTGCTCCATGCGGCGCAGCACTTCAAGTCCACGGCTCACTATGTCCTGGGATTTCTCTCCCTTTATATGCGCCACAAAACCTATCCCGCAGGAATCGTGCTCGTATTCTTTCTTGTACAGGCCGTACTGGTCGGTTATATCTTTCATGATTTTCCTTTCTCTATGGTATATGCGTAATGCCGCCCGCAAATCCAGGCGGCGTACGGTGTATTAAAAGTATAGCAGGGGGTGGGGGGTGGCAAGTATAAATGAGAGGTTGGGTGATACATTATTGTATGATTTTACATGGTTGTAATAATTGGTTTAATTATCAACATTCTGTAAATAAATATCAACCGCCGCTCCACGTTCATCCATCCAAAGGTACACACCTTCATCTGGAAGAGCAGCATCATCGTCCCACCTGAGAATACCATGATCAATCTGGTATGGATCATCGGTCTGTGTATCCTTGTAGGGAACGCCAACGAACTTATCGGCAGTATAATTCTTACCGAATGCAGCACTCAAGTGTTGCGCATACAGTACGTAGTATATCGATGGATGATACCGTGAATCCAGCCATGATACCAGGGCACCGCCATTACCATCTCCAGATACACTTGGATGTATTTGAGTGTCGGTAACAGCTCCCACACTTACCTGTGTAGCACCAATAACCGGTGAAGGGGTATTGTTGTATTTCCTTGCATAGATGGCACCTGGAGTACCTGCACTATATCTCTCATATACAAGAACAATCTGGCTGGCATTAACAGCAGCAATATCCCCCCTCGAAGCATTGGCTATTGTATAGCTTGTAATTGTGCCGGACGTATTTACATGTGCAAGTCCTACAACAGATCCGCTGGTTTCATACAATACCCAGGTCCCACCATTACCGTCCTTCATCGTCTCTTTAATCAGGTTACTGGCTCCTACAGGTGTTTGTCCCGCAACTACCGCAATACCTGCATCGATACTGTCATCAGCCGGATCAGCCCAGAGGAGACCTCCAGTACCGTCAATCTTCTTGATACGAATATCCCAGGTTCCTCCACCGGCATCAAGCTCGTAAATAACTATTGCATTTCCTTCACCGTCATCAATTATAAAAGAATTCCTGGCCGTACTGCCTGAATTAGTGATATCAAATGAACTGGTAGCGGTTCCATCAGATAACAACCTTGAACTATCTATATTACTTATAACCTTACCCCTTATATCACCAGCTTCTGCCCAGCTGAATGCCACTCCGTTATAGGTAAAAATAATGTAGCATTGTGTTGCACCGGTGAATATCTGCTCTGTCAGGGTAAGGGTATCGTTTCCGACACCGGTTATGTTGGTTATACGTGCATACCTGTTGGACGCAATGTTATAAATACTGTCTCCTGTCGCCACCCCGTCCGCAAGAAAATCCTTTCCTGTCTGTGTAACCGTGCTGACACCGGTAGAATCGGAGAGTCCACTGGTTATAAAACTGTTATGATCTGCAAG
>CAZVRB010000119.1:0-8954 GCA_964629365.1 uncultured Leptospiraceae bacterium | reverse complement strand
CCTTTATCCCTTGACATCACCCCGTTTTCAGGTTTACCATATTGCATCACGGGGACAAAACGCACCCCCACCCTGCCTCCCCGTCAAGAGGGAGGTGTTTTATGATATTACCTACAGGATTACCATATGAGAGAAGAACTGAGTTATCATGCAAAGATGGTGATGCAGGCATTTAATGAGCACACGAAGGGGGATCCACGGCCGGGAGCCCTTATGCCATTTGCGGTAATGCACGATATAATTCCTTCAAGTGAAAGAACTAAGACATTGAACGAATTGCTGAGCGAGCTGGAATTCGTAGAAATGCTGCAGGAAAAGTTTCCGGGAAAACTTGTTCTTACCCATAAGGGATATCATTATATCAAGAACATGAAAGACGAAGAGTAGCTTCCTCTCACCGGATACCTGCTATGAGCGCGGATGATACCACGAACAAACAGAATAAGTACGCTTCCTTTGCCCTCATGTGCAGGGATTTCATAGAGGATGCTGAACGGATACAGTCCCTGGATTCGCTGAACAGGTCTATCGAAGAGCTTATTGAGTTGATCATGGAATCCGGGTACGGCAACGAAGACCTCTTGAAGCAGCTGCACAACCTTATAAAGAAGTACTTCTCGCAGATGATGACCCTGTACGCGAAGTACCCCAACGACCCCTACATCGACACCATGCTGCGCCGGGCGGAGAGCTTGAAGGAATACGGTAAAATAGTTGTTGGTTGATGGTTTATGGTGAATGGAAATGCTTATTAACCATCAACCATCAACTATCCACTATTCACTAAAAACTCTGTTTCTCAGCGTATCCGTGGTAAAATATACATAAAGCACACTTGATCTTCGCATGTCAAATCGATATAATAAAGACAACGTTAACCAGGTACTGGCCCTTCATACATCCATCAGGGATGAGATAGTGCATCGGCTGGTATCATTTAGTAAACTCTGGGAGAGTGCCACCGAAGAGGAGCTTTTCTGCGAGCTTGCTTTCTGCCTGCTCACGCCGCAATCAAGCGCAGGGAGATGCTGGGAGAAAGTTGAGGAGATATCCTGCTCGGGCATGCTTATGGAGGGGTCTGCGGAAGAGCTTGGTGAAGCGTTGAATCCCATACGTTTTCGATACAATAAAGGAAAGTACCTGGCCGGTGCCCGCGGGCTTTTTACAAGGAAGGGCAAGATGGATGTGCGGGGTGTGCTCTCAGCATTCACGTCCGCCAGCAAAAAAAGGGGTTTCCTTGTTGATTCGGTGAAAGGTCTGGGGTATAAAGAGGCAAGTCACTTTCTGAGAAATGTTGGGCTGGGGGGTGAACTGGCCATACTTGACCGGCATATTTTACGTGGCATGGTATGGCTGGGGATCATGAAGGACGAACCGAAGGCTCTGACCCCGCGGCGGTACCTGGAGCACGAGCAGTTGCTGGCAGCGTTTGCCGGTGAAACGGGTATCCCCATGGACCACCTGGACTTCGTGTTGTGGTACAGGGCACGCGGGTTTATCTTCAAGTAAAATTATCGTTGACGTGGGTTTTGGTTTTTACGTAATTATCTGAAAGGATTCACCGCTATGACGCCAAGGGCGCAAAGGGCGCGAAGAAAGATATATATTTTTTCTCTGTGCTTTTCTTGTCGCACTGGTTGCCGAGCGTAGCCGAGGCACTGCGTTGATCTTTTTAGATTCTTTAAAAAACAACGAAACAGTAATCAATCCCAACACAAGGGAAATAAATACAACGAAAAAAGAGGTCACAATGATTAAAGCAGGTTTTATTGGATGGCGCGGTATGGTGGGGTCTGTCCTCATGCAGCGCATGCGTGAAGAGAATGATTTTAACGGGTTTGAGCCAACCTTCTTTTCCACTTCGCAGGTGGGACAGGATGCTCCTGATGTGGGTATTGATACGCCTCCCCTTCAGGACGCGTTTGATCTTGATATACTGAAATCACTTGACGTTATCGTTACCTGCCAGGGGGGCGATTATACCGGCGAGGCGTATGGCAAGCTTCGGGAAACCGGCTGGGACGGGTACTGGATCGACGCTGCCTCCACCCTGCGCATGAAGGAGGACAGCATCATCGTGCTTGACCCGGTGAACCGGGACGTGATCGACAAAGGGCTGTCAGGCGGCATTAAAAACTATATCGGCGGGAACTGCACTGTATCACTCATGCTGATGGCTCTTGGCGGACTGTTTCGAGAAGGACTGGTTGAATGGATTTCATCAATGACTTACCAGGCCGCATCCGGGGCGGGAGCCAAGAACATGCAGGAGCTGGTGTCACAGATGAAGCTGATCGGCGACAAGGCCGCCCCGGTGATGGACGATCCGGCGAAAGCAATTCTTGATCTTGATCAGAACGTTACCGACACCATAAGGTCTTCTGAATTTCCGGTAGACAACTTTGGGGTGCCCCTGGCAGCAAGCCTGATCCCATGGATTGACAAGGCCGTGGAAAATGGACAGTCAAAGGAAGAGTGGAAGGGATACGCCGAGTCTAACAAGATCTTAGGACGTGAAGACAATCCCATTCCCATTGACGGCATATGCGTGCGTATCGGTTCCATGAGATGCCACAGCCAGGCCTTTACCATTAAGCTGAAGAAGGACATATCGGTTGAAGCCATCGAGAAGATCATCGGGGACACCAGCCAGTGGACCCATGTTATACCCAATACAAAGGAAGATACTTCAAATGATCTGACCCCGGCCAGGGTAACCGGAAATCTTGACGTTCCCGTTGGAAGGATACGCAAGATGAACCTCGGTCCTGAATACCTCACCTGCTTCTCAGTGGGCGACCAGCTGCTGTGGGGCGCCGCAGAGCCGGTAAGAAGGATGTTCAAGATCGTGCAGGAGCATATCGGGTAACAGTGACGAGTAACGGGTAACGGGTTTCATGCCAGCCTGTACCCGTTACTCGTTACCCGTCACCGCCCCTTATACACCGCTTCGCGTCTTTCCATGAATGACATGATGCCTTCTTTGGCGTCTTCGCTTCCCAGTATGGGGATGATATCGGGGATGAGTCGCTTCAGGGCCTCGCGATGTCCGTCAACCCGTGATATGCGTGCAGACCTCAAGGCTGCCATCACACCCAGCGGGGCTCGTTTCGCGATGGTTTCGGCAAGCTCAATGGCCTTTTCGACTTCTTCTCCGGGCTCTACTACTTCCTGCACCAGGCCAAGTCTGTACGCCTCTTCGGCATTTATCTCGTCGCCGGTGAGGAGATACCGCATGGCGTTGCCCCAACCAATCTCTTCGAAAAGACGCACGGTGCCGCCTCCAACCGGGTAGATGCCCCGCTTCACTTCAAGGAGGGCAATTCGCGCATCGGACGCGCAGACACGCACGTCCTGTGCCAGCAGCAGTTCAAAGCCGATGGTATAGCATCGTCCCCGCACGGCCATCACTACCGGTTTTTTACACATGTTGTCCGGGTCAAGGCCCAGCGGATGTATGGCTCCCTCGGGCACGTTAAAGCCGTCACCGGAGAACACCGGTGCCCATTTATCAAGCTCAAGCCCCGAGGTGAAATGCTCACCATGGGCAAACAGCACGCCGCAAAACAATTCATCGTCACTGCTGAGTTCCCCGTAGGCCTGTGCCAGTTCCATGTACATGTCCAGGTCAAAGGCGTTCATCTTCTCGGGCCTGTTCAGCCCCATCAGCAACACCCTGCCCTTTCTTTCTACCGTTATCTTTGTGTATTCCATTCGGTTACCCCTTCATTTGACAGTTATGATATCCATCATACCCTCGGACGGGTATGGGGACGATACTATAAAACTCTTCCTGTATTGCAAATGTAATATTGTTTTGCATTGGACGAATGATTATATAAACTTAACGAATGGTTCTCACGGAGGCACAGGGGCACGGTGAGTGGATCAATACATGTTATTCTCGTTTATTAATCGAATAATCAGTTGTTGTTGAGTTTGATTCAGGTATAGATTTTTACAGGCTGAGAAATAAATATATATCTAACCCACGGGACATATATAAATATCCCCAAACTGTAAAAACGGAATTGAATAAATTGATATAATGCCTGACTGGATGATAATCCTGAGAACCACTCACCGTGCCCCTGTGTCTCCGTGAGAACCCCTTGTTGAGTTAATTGAATACCAGCAGTATAAAATCTTCTTGCGTGATGCTGTGAAATATTCTACAAATTGTATATCCTCATACTTAAAGGAACGCGCATGGAAGAATACAACACCATTCTTGACAACCTCGAAGCAAAGGCTGGCATGTACGAAGAAGCCTTCAGCAGCTGCGCACAGGGCACCCTGCTTGCGTTACAGGAACAATTCGGGCTGGGGGACGTTCATACCCTGAAAGCGGCAACAGCCATGCCCGGCATCGCACTGCGTGGTGAAACCTGCGGCGCGGTGATTGGCGCCCTGATGGCCCTGGGTCTTGCCATGGGACGGGAAAAGCCCGGTCAGGACGACGAGGCCTTTAACACCTACGTGGCCGCCGATCGCCTGTGCGCCGAGTTCAAGAAGGAATTCGGAGGCTGTAACTGCCGGGACGTGCAGCAGCATCTCTTCGGCAGAACTTACGATCTTCAGAACATGGAAGAGGTAGCAGAGTTTTCGGCTTCAGGGGCCGGAAAGGAATGCGCTATCCCCGCGGGTAAAGCGGCACGAATTGCCGGCCTGATAATACTTGAAAACAGGTAATAAGCAGGCAAATCCCCCTCATACATCCCATTATACAAGCTAATACAATCCACTACCACATATTAATGTCTTTCAGGAATATGCGTATATTCAAAACTGTCATATAATTTCACCAAATGATTAAACATCATTATAATTTTGATCATTTTAATCTGCATTTATTTATTGCAGGAAATTAATCAAATCCTATTACAAGGAGGCTTTATAATGGGTAAAAAAGAGAAAAGTGGTATTATTCCTGATTCACTGAATGAAATGAAATCATCACGCCGATCTTTTCTCAAGGCCAGCGCGGTGGGTGCCGGGGTATTCGCGGCAACTGCAGCCGGTATCAGTGGTTTAACCGGGTGCGGTGGTGCCGACTACTCTGCCGATACCAGCATACCAGATAAGTGGGACGCTGAATTCGATGTTGTGGTGATCGGCAGCGGTTTTGCCGGCCTTTCAGCCGCCATTGAAGCAAAACGTGCCGGTGCGTCCGTGGTAGTGCTTGAAAAGATGTCCACTTATGGCGGTAACTCGGTTATCAACGGTGGCTACCTGGCTGTACCTAATTCCGATTTACAGAAGAAAGAAGGTATAAAAGACTCGGTGGATCTTTTCGTAAAGGATCTTTTAGCAGCCGGGCGGGGACTTAATCATGAAAAACTTATTCGAACTATCGCTAAAGAAGCAAAAGCCGCCTACGATTTTACCGTTGATTGTGGCGCTGAGTATAAACCCAAGTTAAGTCATCTTGGTGGTCATTCCGTTGCACGTTCTTATTATACCAGGATCGGTTCTGGTGCCGGAATTGTCAAACCACTGCAGAAAACCGCCGAAGAAGAAGGCGTAAAATTGATGAAAAAGACAAAGATGGAAGGACTGATCCAGGCAAAGGACGGCAGGGTTGTAGGCGTTGTCACAAGAACCGGATATAACTTCGGAAATGAGGGCAGCGGGAAAATTCGAAAATTCATGGCAAACAAGGGTGTCATACTTGGAAGTGGAGGCTTCAGCCAGGATGCACAATTCAGATCAGCACAAGACCCCCGTCTTGGTGGAACGATTGACAGTACCAATCAGAAAGGCGCAACAGCCGAAGCACTTTCTTACGCTCTCAATGCCGGTGCCACTCCTATTCATGTATCCAGAATTCAGCTTGGTCCATGGGCATGTCCTGATGAAAAAGGATTTGGTTATGGTTCACCATTTAACATCGATGCCGGTTTTACCTACGGTATCATGGTTGAGAAAAATACCGGTAAGCGTTTCGTCAATGAACTTGCTGACAGGAAGACCCGTGCTGATGCAATGCTGGCCCATACCGATAAGAAGGGAAACCCGGTCTACCCCATCATTGTGACCGACAGCAACGGCGCTTCTCACGCATCAACCCTTGATAAAGCCCTGGAAACAGGTGTTGTAAAGAAATTCGATTCGTTGAAGGCACTGGCCAGCAACTACGGGGTTCCCCTGAAGGGACTGAAAAAATCTATAGACGCATATAACGCGGCTGTAGCCAAGGGCATGAAAAATGATCCCGATTTTGGGAAGCCAATACCTGATGATCAGAAAAAGATAGAGAAGGCCCCGTTTTACGCACTTCGGGGATGGCCCAAGGTTCATCACACCATGGGAGGTGTACAGATAAACACCAGTGCTGAGGTGTTGAAAATGAACTCAGATGGTATAATCAAGGGTCTTTTCGCTGCAGGTGAAGCTGTTGGCGGACCACATGGAGCCAGTCGTCTTGGCAGCTGTGCCATAACCGACTGCCTGGTGTTTGGCAGAATAGCCGGTAAGAGTGCCGCGAAAAATGATTCATGGGGATAAGCAGTAAGCTTAACAACGGGGAGCATTAATTTGCTCCCCGTTTAATATTGTTTATGAAATTATATTTCAAATATTTACACAGCAATGAGGTCAACCATGAATATACATACTCTTCATCGATACGGGGTACCAGCTTTCATCGTTATACTGGTATCATCCACTCTTCTTCTTGCGATAACTGTCAAAAAGGGAAAAAAAGAGCCCGGTAAGGCTGAGTTGAAGCAGGAACAGAAGGAACTTGATATAAACATCAACACCTTCGATTACTCTGACTACGAACCCCGTACATTCCACAAGAAAAACAACGTCACCTGCGAGCTCTGTCACAAGGCAGTGAAGCCGAAAACCAGGGCAAACTCCAGGAGCTGTTCATGGTGTCATGGAGATCCTGAACTACTGGTTGAATTCACAAAGGACATGGATCCGAACCCGCATGATTCACCTCATTACGGTCCGGACCTTGAGTGTACACAGTGTCATCATCAGCATAAGAAGTCAGAGCTGTTTTGTGCCCAGTGTCATGAATTCGGCTACGAGGTCCAATGATATGCTCATTTACCAGCGAGGAGATACTATGAATACTATCAATAGAATATTATACATCATCGTACTTGCACTTATAACCGGTATTCTTGTCACACCGGGTTTTTCACAAAATAAAAAGAAAGACGCATCCAATGAAAAATGCTTTGAGTGTCACGGTGACAGTTCCATAGAAGCAAAATCAGATCGTGGTAAAAAGCTGCTATTATATGTTGATAAAGAACTGTATTCTGAAGGGGCCCACCAGGAATTTTACTGTATAGAGTGTCATAATAACCGTGACTGTCCCGAGTACTATGAACGTCCTGTTGAAGAAACGGCAAAGATAGAGCAGCGCGACTGCGAGGAGTGTCACAAAAGGTATTTCCATGAAGAAGAAGAGGAATATAAAAAGAGCGTACATCATACAGAGATCGGGGAAAAGTTCAACTGCACGTCCTGTCATGATCAACATACCATGACCCCTACACTTACCGAACAGAACGTGGTCTTCTATGATGTTATTGAGCGAATACGCTCTGACAATGATCAATGTCTCAATTGCCATACAAACGAGGAGAGATACTCACTGTTCAAGAAAGAAGACGAGGAGATGCCGGACATTCACCAGTCACATTCATTTTTACCTAATGCTGAACTGCACTGGGATTCGGTACGCTGCATCGACTGCCATACCCCCATGGACAGGATCGAGTACCACAACATTCTTGAAAGAGACAAATCGAAATTCAACTGCATTGAATGCCATACTGCAAAATCCATGCTTTCTGAAAAGCTATACATGGAACCGCAGGTATTCAATGATTTCAAGTTCATCAATACGGGTTTCTTTGATGCATCTGAGCTGAAAAAACGGTACAAGAAGGCAGGCATTAACATAACAAAAATAATCGAGGAGCAGGAAAAAGAAGAACAAGAAGCAAGGACTCCCGGCGAAGAGGGAAACATTCTGAACAAGTACCTGTTCGATAACGCCTACGTGATCGGTGCAACCCGTAATACCTTTATAGATTATGTTGCACTTATCGTGATTCTTCTTTCGGCCATAGGAGTGCTTGTTCATGGCGGTATCAGGTTTGTTGCCGCCAGGCTCAGACCTTTCCAGGCCGGAAAGGTGGAAAAGGAATACCTGTATTCTCTACACACCAGGATCTGGCACTGGGTAAACGCGATATTGTTTCTTATACTGGTGGTGACCGGTTTTAACATGCATTTTGCCGATATAGATGACTCTATACTTCCTTTTGACCTGTCAGTTGAACTGCACAATATATCCGCCATACTGCTGATCGCGGGATATCTTTTCTACCTGGTTACCAGTATTATCAACGGCAACATCAGGAATTACATGCCTAACTTCGGTGAGATGTTCACCAGGCTGTACCGGCAGTCACGTTTCTACCTGTTTGATATTTTCATGGGCCGTCCGCATCCTTACCCGCCTGAGAAAGGTGACAAGTTCAACCCGTTACAGAAGGCTACCTATATCGTGGTCATGTTTATACTCTTCCCGGTTCTTATTATCAGCGGTATCGTTTTGTTCTTCCCTTCTATTGCACCGGAAGAGATGTTCAAGTATCCGGGTATTTATCCTATCGCGCTGGTGCATTATATCACGTCCATTCTTTTCGTGATATTTCTCATCATTCATGTGTACCTTTCTACCACCGGAGACAGGGTTAGCTACCTGCTGAAGGGTATGATCACCGGGTATCACATCTCGGAACATAAAAAACATGGCAATGACCGATAAAAAACGTTGACAGAAAAACCGTGAATCATATGAATATTATCATTGATTCACGGTTTTCCGTAATCATGTATTCGGGGCGTGGCGCAGTCCGGTTAGCGCACATGACTGGGGGTCATGGGGTCGGAGGTTCAAATCCTCTCGCCCCGAATTT
>CAZVRB010000118.1:0-8956 GCA_964629365.1 uncultured Leptospiraceae bacterium | reverse complement strand
CTGCAGGCAGAGGGGTACGAATACTTCTGGCGTCCCTCATTGGGCGATGATGTTCCCCCCTGGTACGCATGGTTTATTAAACGAAATACAGATGGTGCCCGCACCCACCACCTGCACATGGTTGAGGCAGGCTGGGACATATGGGACAGGCTATACTTCAGGGACTACCTGCGGGAATTCCCGGAGGTGGCAGAAGAATACGGGAAGCTGAAAATGACACTTGCCAGTGCCCACCCCGGCGACCGGGTAACCTACACCGCCCGGAAAACAGATTTTATAGTGTCTGTTACCGAAAAAGCGAAAGTATATTATTGAGCTAGTACACCTTCCTAAAGAGCCACTCCAGGTAGCGTGACCGCATCTGGCGGCTTGCCATAGCCTGCTTTACCGGCGGCATCTTCAGTATGGCGCCAAGTATAACCCCCATCACCCGGTGGCTGTAAAGGGCCTTCGTATCGGCGATGAGGTGCTGCAGCATTCCCTTCTCGATGGCCATGTTCACAATACGGTGGGCCGAGTTCACCGGTGTTATCACCCGTTTTTCACGTGCCCGCATTTCCAGGCTGTTTCGGTCGCACACCCGTACACACACCCCGCATCCCAGGCAGAGATCCTCGTTCAGCCTGGCTTTTTTCTTTTTCGGTTTATGGGGATCACCGGCAGACACCAGCGACATGGCTTCCACCGGGCACACCTCCACGCATTTACCGCACCCGGTGCAGGTATCCCCGTCCACCTCTGCGATGTAGTTGGTGGTATGCACGGGATTGGCGAAGGCAAAACGCTTGGCTGCCAGCATGGCTTCACAGCAGCAGCCGCAGCAATTGCAGATGAAGTTCACTCCCTCCTGCACGTTGTCGGCAAACTGCACCAGGTTGTGGCCGTATGCCGTCTGCAAGAGGTCCATGCACTCGGCCACGTCCACCTCCCTTGCGATACCGTGCTTTGTGAGGGACTGGGCTGATGAATTGAAGGTCATGCATATATCCATGGGGGCATCGCATGCCCTGCCCACGTGCTCCATCTTGTGGCGGCAGTAGCAGATACCAATGCCGATGTGGGTGGCGTTTTTTATGATGCCGGTGGCGCGTTCGTAGTCAAGCACCTCCATGTAATTGCCGGCCGGGAGGGTCTCCTCGTTTATAAGGGCGCGGCCAAGCTGTGTTTCGCTTGTAGCGAAAAGATTGCGCAGGTAGTCATCTTCCACGTTCAGGTACTGGTAAAACAGTTCGGCCAGTTTTTTCTGGTCGATATCGTCGCGGTAACGCATCATGGAAAACTCAAAGAATCCCGCCATGGTGGGGGGCAACGAGAACACCTGCACGTCGTCCTCGTAATTATCCAGCAGTATTCCCCGTGAAGCCAGGGTCTCCAGTATATTCCGTGATTCTGTTACATTCTTTTTCCATATTTTTGCAGCCCTTTCGGCTGTAAAGGGTTTCACGGGAAGAAGTGCAACAAGTTCTGCCTCTCTCTCGGAAAAAAGCATCTTGAGGATATCATAAAGAAGCCCGGACTCAGGTGCTCCCTGGGGTACCTGGTTTAAGCGTTCGGTAAGCATGGAATACGCCGATCGGTTTGTCATGTGTGCCATACGTCCTCCTGTCACGTCTTTCTGCAGTATACTCTAATGTAGAATTAAGTCAAGGTTTTGTACAGGTTATCGAGTAGAGTGAAAAGTGAGGTGTGATCAGGAATATAAAAAACAGTATCACGCGGAGGCGCGGGGAACGCGGAGAGTTTGTGCCTTTCCTCAGTGTCTCCGCGCCTCCGCGTGAGCCAGTTAAGTATTGATGAAAATATTTGAGCTTGACGGAGTCCAGGCAAAAGATTAGACAGATATTTTATTAAGATAAAAAGCAAAGGAGATATTATGAGCCTGTTTACCATAGACAAGAATGCCTGCACCGCGTGCGGGAACTGCGTGGCCGAGTGCCCCATAATGATAATCGCCATGCCCGATAAAGAGACGGGGCCCATCCCCGTGAAGAACGCCGATGCCCTCTGCATCGACTGCGGTCACTGCGTGGCGGTGTGTCCACACGACGCCCTTGACCATAGGTGCGGGTCGCCAGATGATTTGCCACTGGTGGACAAAAACGCCCGGCTTGATCCGGCCATGGCAGAACAGTTTTTACGCCAGCGGCGTTCCATTCGCACCTACAGGGACAAGCCGGTCGAGCTTGACCTGTTGCAGGAGGTGATAGGGGTGGCCCGGTATGCCCCGTCGGGGCACAACACCCAGCCGGTTAAATGGCTCATCATACATGATACGCAGAAGGTACGTGAGCTGACTGGCCTGGTGGTGGACTGGATGAAGGACACACTGGAGAAAAACCCCGATATGGCCCGCATGATGCACTTTGACATGCTGACGAAGGGATGGGACTTCGGCATTGACGCCGTCTGCCGCAGTGCCCCCCACCTGGTAATAGCCTACGGGCAGAAGCAGAACCCCATGGCACGTGACGCCTCAACCATAGCACTCAGCTATTTCGAGCTTGCCGCGTATTCTTTCGGGCTGGGCAGCTGCTGGGCAGGCTATTTCTCAACAGCCGCCAACGTCTGGGAACCTTTGAAGAAAGAACTGAACCTCCCTGAAGGACATGTTACCATGGGTACCATGATGGTGGGATATCCGAAATACCGGTACCGCCGCCTGCCTGAACGAAACACCCCGAACATGACGGTTCTCTGAAACTCAGCCAGCGGCGTTTCTGCCGGCAATCCTGCCGAATACCAGGCAGTCGGTGATGGCGCAGCTGCCAAGCCGGCAGGCGCCGTGCACCCCGCCGGTCACCTCGCCGGCGGCATACAGCCCTAATATTGGCCGGTGATCAAGGTCGATCACCCTGGCTTCCTCGTTTATCTGAAGGCCACCCATGGTGTAGTGTACCTTGGGCCACAGCCGCATGGCGTAGAATGGTGGCCGTTCGACTGGCATGGAATCGTTCAGTATGGGACGTCCGTACTCCCCGTCCACCCCCGCTGCAACCGCACGGTTAAACTCCGTGATGGCCTGTGAAAGTGCGTCAACGGGAAGGCCGTAATGCTCCGCCAGCCCTTCCACCGTCTCGAAAGTTTTCACAACTTTTTTCTTGAGGGCACGACTGATGTCCCAGCCCGAATGTTCTACCGCTCCATGGTCACTGATACATATACTGGGCCTGCCCACACTTAATATGGCATCGCCAAGCACCTTGCGGTCAGCCTGCTCGTTCACGAAACGTTTACCCGTGTCCGGATGTACGATGATACCGTAAAGAAAACCGATGTAATCGGCAAACAGCGGGCCGCTTCCAAACCCCTTCTCATCTGGTGAGGCCCAGGCCCCCAGCTGAACGTGTGAAAGCTGCACCGGTGCCGCCCCCAGGCGCATGGCCTCAACCAGTGCCCCGGCGGTGGCAAAGGGCTTGTTGGTGGTATCGATCTCTCCTGTGAGCCGGGGGTCCTGCACCGCGCGGAATTCCACGTCCGCACCGAACCCCCCGGTGGTGATAATCACGGCCCTGTCTGCTTTCAGGTGTTGTATCCGTCCTGCTTCCGGGTCTTTATAATTGTAGTCTTCGCGAACTGTCAGACCCGTCACCCTCTTCCCGTCGAATATGATCTTCTCAAGGCAGGTACTCCTTCTCAGGGGGATGCCCAGCTCATCCATCTTTTTCAGCATGGCCCTGATGATGGTGGCGCCGGTAATGCCAGCGGCGGCGTAACAGCGGTTCACCGAGTGGCCGCCGAAACGGTCCACCCTGTCCATGTACTCCACCCCCAGGTATTCTTCCGACCATCGGAATGCCTCCGCAGCGTTTTGCGTAAGTACCCGCAAAAGACCCGGGTGGTTCAGGCCAAGGCCCGCCTTCAGCATGTCGTTGTAAAAAAGTTCGGGTGAATCTTCAATGCCGTGCTGCTTTTGCAGGGAGGTGCCGGCCGCCGCTACTCCACCATCGCTGATAATGGAATTGCCGCCGGGGGCCTTCATCTTCTCAAGCACCACCACGGATGCCCCCGTGTTAGAGGCCTCGATGGCGGCGGTGAGGCCGGCAAATCCAGCCCCAACCACGATCACGTCGAAAGTTTCATCCCACCTGGTCACGAGGCGTTCTTCAGGTCACCCACCCTGCCCCGCACGGCAATGGCGATGTAGAGCATCCAGAGAATGAGGCCGATGTGCAGCACGTCGTTGGCGGAGAACCATATCCCGTCCGCCCATAACTGTTCTGCTATGCCGGAGAGAAGGTAGGCGTAATAGGCAACCATCACCAGGAGCAGGAAAAGCCAGGTTATCACCAGGTTGCGGTTCATGGGGTCTTTCTTTCGCCTGTAGCCACGCAGGTTCAGCACGAAGGCAGCAACAAGTCCCGGGAAGCAGAAGAGCATCATCAGTTCAAATGACACCATGAACCACGAGGGGATAAAGGCGCCGGTGAGGGACACCGCCAGGTAAATGAGCATGTTGGTTACAGCATAGCCCTGTGCCACCTTCAGTGCTTTCCCCCTTACCGTGGAATGGGCCACCGCCACCAGCAGGGCGTTAATGCTGGCCACTTCGAATATCATGTATATCACCTCGTACCAGCTGGTCCACGAGCAGAATGCCTGGCCGGCGCACTTGATCTCCCAGGCGAAGGCCTGGTAGCTGGTACCGGCAAAGAGTGTACCTATTCCCCAGAAGAGCAGCCCCAGTCCCCACCAGTACCGTGACTTTTCATTTTCACGTCTCAGCAAAAAAAGTATTCCGATTATTATGGTAAGCACCCCCAGTGAGTACACAATGGCAGACGAGCTGGGCTTGGCCAGCACAAAGGCACTGGAGAAAAGTTCAAGGTTGAGGTGGGGGTGAGTTTTCAGCCACTGTTCAGGGGTGGTCCCTGGCGACATGGGGATTGTGGCCAGCCTGCCGCACCCGGTGAGCAGCATGAGTACAAAAAGATACAGTGTCGGTATTAGAATCCTGGATATGGTTTTTTTCATCATGGTTACCTGCTTGTTTAATTTCACAAGACTATATACCTTTACAGGGCACTGTCAAATATCTTTCACGTGACACTACGAATTAAGACATGCCATTCTAACAATATCTTTACGATGCGCTCAATAGTGATCATTTTGTTTTTACCATTGACAAAAATGAAAATACGTAGCCTGATAATTATTTTGTTGCTGCCATGTTTATTATTTATTATTTCAAAATAATTTCTTGATCATAAAAGCAAATATTATAAGGTACATTACTATGGTTAACAAAACCAGTTATTATGATGCAGACATAAAAGCCGCTATAGGTATTTTCAAGGGATTTGTAAACTCCGATGAATTCAAACGTATAGCTGAAGACCTCCACCAGGTCAGGATAGACAACAGATCAAATAAGCAGCTTAACAATATTGAAGATATGAAAGTATTGACTGTAGACATCAGGGAGTGGCTGAAAGATGTCTGGTTCCCCAGGGCCATTGAAACCGGATTAAAATATTTTGCGTTTGTTGTGCCTAAAGACCTGGTTGGCAGTCTCAGCATGAAAGATGCCAACGAAGAAGCACAGTTTATCCCGGATATGGAAATAAAATATTTTGATAATGAAACAAGTGCAAGGGAATGGTTAAAATCAAAGGATTCCTGAAAAATTAGTAGGGATGCTTCACATTATGCCCAGATGTATCCACGAACGGCTGAATCCCATGAACCTTTCCAGCATTCGCCTGGTTCTTGCCGAATATATGTCCTTTAACAACGGGCACATGTTGTTATCATCATTTACTCTATATTTACTTGACAACTTGTCAAGTTGTATGTATCTTATACCCATGAAAACATTACAGGTTGGTGAACTCAAACAAAAATTTTCCCATGTACTTGATCTTGTACGTCAAGGAGAGGAGATAACCATCACCTTCGGGAAAACACATGAGAAAGTGGCTGTTATTGTGCCATATGAAAAGTATAAAAGAAAGAAGAAAAGAAGCCTTGGTGTTCTTGAAGAAAGAGCATCGTATACTATCAGGGACGGCTTTGAGATGACCGAGGATGAATTCCTCACATCATGAACTATCTCCTGGACACGCATACATTTCTCTGGGCACTCTTCTCACCGGGTAAACTCTCAGAACGATCACGGAAAATCATTGAGGATCCCGCAAACGAGATCCTTGTCAGTATAATAACCTTCTGGGAAATCTCGTTGAAATACAATCTTGGAAAACTGGAATTATCTGGTATCACACCCGAAGAATTGCCCGGCATTTCCGGGGACAGCGGCTTTGCCCTGTTGCATCTGGATGTGAATGACGTGGCATCTTTCCATAACCTTCCCTGTAACATACACGGTGATCCGTTCGACCGTCTACTCATATGGCAGGCAGCAAGAAACAATATACCTGTCATCTCACGGGACAAAAGGTTTGACGAATATGCTCGCCATGGCTTGAAGGTGGTATGGTGAGATGATGCCCGGGAAACCCCTGATCCGTGAAGCAACCCTTGCAGACGTACCGCACATGGCCCGTATCATCGTTGACGCCTGGCAGACCGCCTACGACGGGCTTATCGATCCGGCATACCCGGCAAACATGCGCGAAGAGACCTTTACCAGCATCATGACGGGGAATATTCAAAGCCGCATGGAAACCATTTTTGTCTGCGAGGAAAACGGCATGGTACAGGGATTCATTTCAGGTAAACTGCAGGACGGGGATTACCACTGCCAGGTGGTTGGCTTATACATTCATCCCCGGCACCAGGGAAAGGGCATGGGCAGCCTGCTCGTTGACAGGATGAAATCCCATTTTCGCGAAAGGAAATGCAGCCGCATGGTGGTCTGGACACTGAAGGGCGCACGGAACAATTCTTTTTACAGGAAACACGGCGGATTCCCTGAAGAATACCCGGAGATCACTGTTGGCGACAGCGTGTATCCCGGCGTGGGATTCGTATTCAACCTGTAAACATCATTCACTACTCACGAGCTTTCAATGATGGCCTCTATCCTGTCTGAAGCATCAGGTGACAGGTAGGGATGGTAAAGTGACAATACCTGCAGCATACCCTGTTTTACATTATCAACGGTAACCCCCCCGTAAATAGTGTGCCAGTAATACATCCACAGCTGGCTCACCAGCCACATGTTCCTGATAAGCAGTGTCTGTTCTTTTTCAGAGGGGATGGTTCGCATTATGCCCAGGTGTATCCATGAACGGGTGAATCCCATGAACCTTTCCAGCATACGCCTGGTTCTTGCCGAATACATGTCTTTTAACAAAGGGTCCCTTCCCATCAACACGGGAAGCTCAAGGTAGAAAAAACGATACCGGTAAAACACCGAGCTCAGGCCCTGCAGAAATTCAGCTATAGCCTGCTCGGAATGGTGCACATCATCAACACCCCAGACCCTGTCAAGCTCGGTTTCCATAATCTCCCATATACTTCGCACAAGCTCTTCCTTGGTATTGAAATGATAATACAGGTTACCCGGGCTGATACCCATCTCACCGGCGATCCGCTTGGTGGACACCTCCCCTGCGCCAAAAGTATTAAACATTTCAATTGCGGTATGTATAATTCGGTCTCTTGTTTTCATATCTCACTTGCCCATTCCTGGTTTCTAAAAATTAGTACCCGGGTACTAATTTTTGTTGCATTTATATACAACATGAGTAAAATATCGTAATACAAAATAAAAAGCATTCTGCCCTGCATTGCAGGCAGAACACATGAAACATAAGGAGGTCTCCATAATGGCATGGAAAGAAGAATATGACAAGAAACTTGTATCAATTGAAAAGGCAGTTGAAATTGTTGAATCGGGTGACCTGGTCTGCACGCCGGGTGGTCCCTGCGCGGCATATGATCTCCTGGAAACCCTTGCTGCCCGGAAGGACGAACTGGAAAACGTACGTGTGGCATCGGCACTGTTAATGAAACCGCTGCCGCATTTCGATGCCAGCTTTAAGGGACATATCGGGCATATTGCCCTGTTTCTTGGTCCGCTTGAACGCATGTTTATGCCCCAGGATAATATCGAAGTTCTTTCATGCAGCTTTTCCCATTTCGATTCGCTCATTTCCTATCGGCTGAAGCCGAACGTGTTAATGATAGCCTGCTCAGAACCAGACAGCAGGGGATACATGAGTTTCGGACCGGGCGGGGCATCGGTTATCCATTCCATACGAAAAACCGCTCAAAAAGTTATCGTCCAGGTGAACAAGAAGGTGCCCCACGTATTCGGCACACA
Organism: uncultured Leptospiraceae bacterium; assembly: GCA_964629365.1. GTDB lineage: Bacteria > Spirochaetota > UBA4802 > UBA4802 > UB4802 > M55B154. The sequence goes on along the minus strand of CAZVRB010000118.1, from coordinate 729 downwards.
CGCCATGATGCATGTACGGGAAGCTGATTGTATCTGCGAACATGAAAGCCCGTTGCCCATATTACCGGACATCCCCGTCAACGACACACACAGGCAGATTGCCTCCCATATTATTGACCATATACCAGATGGGGCCACAATACAGCTTGGCCTTGGAGAGATCGCCAACGCGGTGGGATTTTTTCTGAAAGATAAACGTGACCTTGGCGCGCATACCGAGATGCTCACCGACTCCATGATGGACCTGTGCATGGAAGGTGCTATCAACGGTTCCAGGAAAAAGTTTTTCCCGGGAAAGATATCTTTTGGTTTCGGGGTGGGGTCGACAGAACTGTACGATTTCATGGACCACAATCCCATGCTGGAATCCATGCCCATACACTACATAACAGATATACGCAACATAGCCATGATGGACAACTTCATATCAGTAAACAATGCTCTTACCGTTGACCTCACCGGCCAGGTTTCCTCTGAATCAATCGGGTTTACCATGTACAGCGGCACCGGGGGACAGCTTGATTTCGTTCGTGGTGCCCATTACTCAAAGGGCGGAAAATCTTTTATCGCCCTGGGAGCAACCGGGGAGAGCAAAGGGAAGATGTTTTCACGGATAACCACAAGGCTTGTACCGGGTACAATTATAACCACACCACGCTCCGACGTGCAGTACGTGGTAACCGAATACGGTATAGCAGACCTGTGGGTAAAGAGTATCTCCGAGCGGGC
>CAZVRB010000117.1:0-9185 GCA_964629365.1 uncultured Leptospiraceae bacterium | reverse complement strand
CCCCGAGGACTTGATCATACGCTTCTGTCGGGTAGTAAAATAAAAAAATCCATCATTGTCCATGTAGCCGATATCACCGGTATGCAGCCAGGTGTTTCCATCATCATGTGTCATCAGCACCTGTGCCGTTTCGTCTGGCTGGTCCAGGTATCCCAGCATCACCGCAGGGCCGCACACACATATCTCGCCTTCTTCACCCGAACCAAGAACACTGGTGCTGCCCGGTGCAACAATTTTCGCCTGCATCCCCGGAAATGGAATACCAATACTTCCTTCCCGGTACTGATGCACCGGCATGGCCATTATTGCGGTTACGGCTTCAGTGAGCCCATAGCCTTCAAGGAGCACCACGTTACCTCCCCCGTCCATCACCGCTTTTTCAAATGCTTCCTTGGTTGCCCTGGGAAGGGAGTCAGCACCGCTGAAACAGGCGGTGAGACAACCCAGGTCACTCTTCGCGAACTTATCGTTCTTCGCCAGTGCTTCGTAGAGCGTGGGCACGCCAATGAGATAATTGGGTTTCTTCTTCATCATCTTAGCCGCGAGGTCAGCCTCGAACATGGGCACCAGTATGCTTTTACCTCCGTTCATCAGGGCGGCGTTCACGCACACCCCAAGGCCAAACCCGTGAAAGATGGGCAGCATGGCCAGCACATCGGCATAATCCCTGTTCATGCCTACCCAGTGGGCACACATCAACCCCTGGCTGACAAAGTTATAATTGGAAAGCATGATACCCTTGGGCTTCCCGGTAGTCCCTCCGCTGTAGAGAATCACCGCCATCTCATGGGGATCAACATCCGCCTTTGCAGCCGGTGGATGCGATGCCTTCATTACATGCTGTTTCCAGGATACCACAAGCTTATCATCAACGGGGATAGCGGGATTCTTTCTTCCCTGTTTCAACCAGTATAGAAGTGCAAGATGCTTTGGAAGGTAGTCTTCCATTTTCACAACCAGGAGCTTTTCAAGTTCTGCCTTACCCGCCGCCCTGTACACCTTGTCCAGCCACATGTCCATGGTGAGGGCCATGCGGCTTTTACTGAGTTTAAAATAAAATTCTATCTCGGTTTCAGTGGAGAGGGGATGTATCATGCTGGCAACTGCGCCAAGCTTGTTCAGTGCATAGAAACATATGATTCCGGGCGGTGAAGTAGGCATTGAAATGGTAAACCGGTCACCCTTTTTTATACCAAGTGCAGCCAGTGCGTTTGCACACTGGTCAATCTGCCCCTTGAATTCATCATAGGTTACCTGCAAACCCATGAAATCATACGCAATTTTATCAGGAAACTCTTCGACGGCTTCCATGATGGATTCGTACATGGTACAGTTGGGGAAATTGATACTCTGAGGGACGTTCCCGTAATGCTGCAGCCATGGATGCACTGTATTCATGTCACTCTCCTTCTTCCGGTTCTTCATCCCCCACTACATTATCTGCGCCCAGTTCTTTTATCTCAATGGACTTAAGTTCGGGAGACTTGTATTTACTCATACCGTTATCTTCGTTTGTCCCGATCTGAAACATGGCACCGAAAGTCACAAGACTGGTGACCGGGTCACCCGCAAAACTGGGAGATGGCCGCCAGATGGCCGTTTCCCATGAAGAATTCCACACGGATACACCGTTGCTCCCGTCAAAAAATTGTGGATTGTCTGTTATCCCAAGCACGTCCTTGGCTAAATAAAAATCCCCCTGGGAAAATATACTCTTCTTGCTGTCCCATCGTCCCGCCTCAAGACCATGATTGTTCCCGTCATTCCAGTACTTGATCACTACTTCACCATCAATCAAGACTGACACCGTGGGCCCATGGGTAACCCCTGTTTCAGGATCATCTTTCACCGCGTCATTATGGATTATCATGGACATGGTGTGGAATTCGGATATATTCAACGAGGGGACATCCGCCGCTGCCACCAGGTGACCACTGCTTTCTCCGTCATAATTAAGTGTCAGCAGAACATTTTCCTGGAGGGCAGGTTCAAAAGCACCGTCACCGATTGGGAAGGCATCGTCCCTGAATGCCATTGCCATAAGCGCACCGTGAGGTTCGTCACCGGCAAGAAATATAATTGCCATGATAAATCCCTGCGGTTCGTTCTTCGGACTACAACCATCGCCAATCACTGTCTGCGTATCATCAGTCAATCGGAAACATGATGTATACTTAATACCGAAATTAAAATCAACTATCTCAGTCTGCCCGTAGTTAGGAGCCGAAGCCGCGTAAAATATTACCGGATCGGCGGGGCTGATGAACATCCCGTCACTTCGCTGACGGGTTGTCATGACCGGATATTCTGTCAGTACATTTTGCCCTTCGAATATGGGTTCACTCATTAACGGGTAGAGTACACCCTGAAAATCTGTAAAATAATTTGACCCCTGGCTGCTGAAATCGATATCGGTATTGGTAGTTCTCAAGTCCAGCACACTTCCTGATTTATCTGGATTACTGATCTCCTTCACGTCACCCTTGCAGGCACCCAAAAGTGTCAATGACAGTACAATTGATATTATAGTAATTATTTCTTTCATCATTTTCCTCCCCACCACGATTTATAACAGGTAATACCTGACACCAAATTTCATCATGCTGCCACCCAGCACTACCGGGTAGGCAAAGCGTTCAATATATTCGTCATCATTGGATGCGGCGTCCGGCCCGGCTGTTGCCATGGTCATGGCACTCTTTGCCGTATTACTGAATTCTGATTCAGCAAATACCGTCTGCATGGTAGCACTTGCCCAGTATTCCACTGTTGCCGCAACATTCTCAGAGATAAATACTTCAAACCCGAGAAGCATATTGAAAGAAACACCGTAGGTCATGAACTCGATGGTTTCATTGATTGGTTCTGTTACCATCAGGCTGTCCGCCCCCGGGTAGTCATCTGTATTGTACGAAGTGAGAAACGCGGCATACTTTTTATCCGCGTTAACATTGATACTGAACCCGCCGCGAAACCAGCTGACACCAAGACCACCGTACACCTTGCCGAGATCCATGACCGGAAGTATCACGCCGAATGTAAGAGGAACCTCCATCCAGCTGGAGTTCCATGTTGTTTTTATGGTACCCCCTTCAAAGCCGAAAGCCGGCTTGGCGAAGTTACTCGAATCGGCCACCTGGTCAGGGCCGGGCCCCAGCTTCAGCATCTGCTCCCCCCCTGACACCTTGAACACATAATCAAAGCCAAGGCGAACGAAAAAGGGAAGCTCCCATAGCTCCAGTGTATCATACATTACATACACCCCGGTATCCAGCCCGATCAGGGGTCCACCCTCCTCGTAGTCACTTATTACCTGCAGGGGAACCGCGTTTGTACCCTCCGAGCTGTAGGCCTGCAGTGAACAGTCCCTGTCCGGCATTAACAGCTTGGTTATCCCGGTCTTTGACGCCAGCGAATCACCATTGAGGTCAACAACACCGTCATTGGTGATGGCACTTCCCAGCTGACTCATATCAGCCACCACACCGGTAGTGAACCCGATTGACAACGACCTGGAATTTTTCTTCGATGACTGGGCGTCCTTCTTCTTAAGGGAAAGCACCATGTCATCTTTAGACTTTTCAGCATAGGATACAGATGCGAAACACAGAATCAGAATACATGTCACAATATAATTTCTCATCACTCCTCCCACTTTCAACTGGATACCGGCCGGATGGCTTGTACACATTTTAAAAAAAATGATGCTTTTAAAAGTGAATTCAAAAAAACCCACGTGTAAAACCGACTCGTCGGTACTCTCGTTTGGCAAAAAATATGTACGTCATTGGCGTACACGATTCGTATATAGCATATTAATGACTGAGTGGTCAATTATTTTTTTAAAAAAAGTCCGACCATCTGTCAATTACAACGAAAACGATAAAATTCTTCAATTGTTATTGACGATTCCGGGCTGTTAGTTTTTAATATTACCGTACTACGATTACACGAAACTGCAAATCTCACATTATCGCGGCATAATAATGCCGCAAGTATAACCAAATGAACGAAAGAAATGGTATCATTGAAAATGGTGAATCGGGACAAAGGATCGTTAATTCCATAAAAAGGGCTTCTGACATCCTTGATCTTTTCATGGAAGATCCCGGCCCCCTGGGGATCACCGATTTCTCCAAAAGGCTGTCCCTGCCCAAGACAACCATACAGGGCATCGTCCGCACACTTGCCCACATCCAGTACCTGGAGCAAGACCCCCTCAGCCACAAGTACTACCTTGGCCCCAAGTTGTTCAGGCTGGGCATGCAGTACACTGTCAACCATGACACCATGAGCATTGCCAACCTCTACGCCGAACGGTTAAGTTTCAAGCTGGGACTACCGGTGAACGCAGGCTTCCTTGTTGGGAACCGCATCATTATTGCACTGCGGGCAGAGCCGGAATCTGGCAGCTCATTCTTTCCGCAGATGGGACTGGTGATACAGCCGCATACCACCTGTATCGGCAAGATCATCTACGCCTTCATGGATGAACAAAAACGCGAAGAACTAATAGGTGAACTGGAATTTGCCCCCCTTACCGAAAGATCCATAACCGATCCGGATGTATTCAGAAAGGAACTGGAACAGGTGAGGCAGGACGGCATCAGCTATGAGAACGAGGAGAATGTTCCCGGCATGGCCGGTATAGGGGGCCCTGTATTCAACTCCTTCGGTGAACTCATTGCTGCCTTCGCCGTTACCGGCAGGGTAGAACAGGTTATGAATAAGAAAACACAGATCATGCAGGATGTGCAGTACACCTCTCGCGAGGTTTCCCGGAAACTGGGTTATGTGAGTATATTTGAATAAAAGAAAGGGGGCATTCCCGCATGGAAACGCCCCCCGTATAGAAACGATGAAGAGAAATAAAAGCAGTTACATTAGAACTTTACTTCTGTCTTCACGTAGAATGTCTGTTCGTCGTCAACATCTTCCTGCTCGAAGGTTCTGTTTTCAAGATACGCAAGGGCTTTAAATCCCCTGGCAATCTCGTAACCAAGACCTGCTGCCCAGATGGTTATCTTTGAATCGATATCATTCACATCTTTTAATTCATCATTTTCTGCCATTGCGTATCGGCCCATGATAAGAACGGGCATTCCCGCAACTGAATTCAGGTTCATGTTCAGCCATGTATCCAGTATGTAGGCATCTTTAACTGTCTTTTCGCCGCCTTTCTCTACTTCCGGCAGCACATAGTTGGCGCCAACCTTGATAAGATCGGTTGAATATGATATTCCAGCACCATAATACATCCTGTAGTTATCACCTGATTCGAACTCGTTGGTCACCTCGTTCCTGTAAAAACCAGCCAGGGCCAGTCCTTCAACAGGGGTAACTTTCAGCATGCCGTACATGGCCTTACCGTTACTGGTGGGCTCATCAACCTTCTTGTAGCCTTCACCATTGGAGTACATACCGGTAAGGGTTACCATCTTCATCAGCTCCAGGTCAAGACGAACACCGGCATCAGCCGAATTATCGATGCTCTGTGCTTTATAATCTGCACCATCAACAGCCGCGAGTATTTTCTTGGCATGGTCAAAGCTGTAGTTGTTATTCACCCATCGATACCCGCTCACCTTGTCGGTGTACCCGCTGTTGGGGGTTCCGATCATACCAAGCTGCATCCTGGCGCTCACCGGACCGAAGTCCTTCTTACCCTGTACATAGGCATACTTCAGGTAGACCGCGTAGGCTGTGGTTTCGGTTTCAACATCATCACCATCTGCAGGACCACCATCAACCTCACCGGTACTGTCAACCTGTCCCACGTCCGTAGTTACACGGGCGCTCCATATGCTGTTAAGCTCTTTCTTCCAGGTAAGGTATACCCTCTTGATCTGGAAAGTATTTAACTTCTTGTCGTCTTCCTGAACCTTTGTCTGGTTCATATACTCGATGTACGCCTTGCCCTTGAGATTTAATTCAGGCTTTTTTTCTTCTTCCTGCGCGAAGGCTGCAGTTCCGGTTAGAAACATTGCCATCATGGCCACAGCGAAGATCCGTAGAAGTGGTGAATTCATCAGTGAATTCCTCCTTGTAAATTGTTGTGAATTTGATTTAAATTGCAAATCATGTTGTTGATAATAGAACATCGGAGGATTAACAGATTATTAAGGAGGTATTAAGATTTTGTAAATAGTTTTCTTTTCTTTTTTCTTATACACAGGGTCAGTAAAAGAAGAAGCACAAAAAGCACGAGGGCAACCAGCACATCACCGTAGTCTACCGGCCTGCAGTCTTTACAGATATGCCGATCATCACCGGGTAAATGTACATGTTGACCTGACATCAGTGAATCCTCATTTTACTCTATCAGAAAATCAATAAATATTATCATATTTCATGATAAAAAATAATTATTTTCCTCACAAAAAATGGAATAAGTATTGACAAAGTGTATATTCTATCATTCAGCTAATCAGCTTTCAATTTTTACAATGTACGCACTACAGTGTACATATTTTACCTTAACAAGGGGTAGCGAAGATGGAGCAAGACGCCGCACTGAATTCAGGCTTTCTTTCACAAATTCCCAGTGACTCTTCAGATACTAACGGGTACACACTGGAAGACATCGATGGGGATAGTGATGAACCTCCATCCCAATTTCAGCATATTCATACTACACAAGAACCCGCCCAACCTGTGTCTTTCTTTATTCACAAAAATATCTTCAACAATACAACAGTAAGCAGGGTACGAAGTTTCAGAAAAAAACATTACCCTTCTATTACCAATGAGCAATGGAATGACTGGCGCTGGCAACTGCGGCACAGAATACAGGATGCCCATACACTCTCCCTGATACTAAAACTTTCCAGGGAGGAAAAAGACGCGGTGTGGAATTCCGGTACCGCTCTTCCCCTGTCAATAACGCCTTATTATGCCAGTCTTCTACAAGGCAATGATCCCGGTAATCCTATTCGAAGAACAGTGATACCAACCGCTTACGAACATACCTGCAGCATTGGTGAGTCAGACGACCCTCTGCACGAAGAAAAAGACAGCCCTGTTCCGGGGCTGGTACACCGATACCCTGACAGGGTTCTTTTTCTTGTCACCGACTTCTGTTCTACCTATTGTCGATACTGCACACGATCAAGAATGGTTGGCCGGTCAGACCACCAGTTCCTGAACAGGAAAAGCTGGGAAATGGCACTGGCATACATCGAATCAAGACCGGAAGTCAGGGACGTGTTACTCTCCGGCGGAGACCCCCTCACCCTCTCTGACGAGGCGCTTGAGTGGCTGCTTTCGCGGCTCAGAAAGATTCCCCATGTAGAGATTATTCGAATCGGAACCAAAGTACCGGCAGTTCTTCCTCAAAGGATAACCTCATCATTGCTTAAGGTATTAAAAAAATACCATCCAATCTGGATGAATATTCACTTTACCCATCCTATGGAGATTACCCGCGAGACAAGGAAAGCATGTGAAAGACTTGTCTCTGCCGGCATTCCCCTTGGAAGCCAGACTGTTCTTCTTAAGGGGATAAATGATTCTGTTGAAGTACTCAAAGAATTGTATCATAAGCTGCTTACCTGCAGGGTAAGACCCTACTACCTGTACCAGTGTGACCCAATCAGCGGTTCATCCCATTTCAGAACTCCTGTTGCCACCGGCCTGAAAATTATTGAAGGACTCAGGGGACATACTACCGGAATGGCAGTGCCTCACTTTGTGATAGACGCACCCGGAGGCGGGGGAAAGATACCCCTGCTCCCTGCTTACTGCCAGGGAACAGGTAAAGGTACAATAATCCTTCGCAATTATGAAAACAGGTTTTTCACCTACCCTGATACATGCGATGAAAACTTTTCAGGAAAAGACAGGGTAACCGGACAATGAATATCGGGATAACGTATGACCTTCGGGAAGAATATCTCTTGCAGGGATACACTGAAGAAGAAACCGCGGAGTTTGACTCACCGGTAACAATTGATGCCATTGAGTCAACTCTCGAGGAGTTAGGGTTTACAACAGAGCGGGTTGGTTCTGTCTATTCTCTCATCAACCAGCTGGCAGCAGGAAAAAAATTTCACATGGTCTTTAACATCGCAGAGGGCATGTACGGCATCGGCAGGGAAGCCCAGGTGCCGGCTATTCTCGATGCCTATCGCATACCATATACTTTTTCTGACCCATGCGTACTGGCCCTCACCCTGAACAAGTACATGACCAAGCGTGTCATCCGTGACATGGGATTATCAACACCTGATTTCACCCTTGTGACATCGGCTGATGACAGCATGGACATCAGTCTTCAATACCCACTTTTCTGTAAGCCGTATTCAGAAGGCACTGGCAAGGGAATAACAGCATCCTCGCTGGTTCATAATCATAATCAACTGATTGATGTATGCCGCAACCTGCTTACAACTTTTCATCAGCCGGTACTGGTAGAAAGATACCTTCCGGGAAGAGAGTTTACCGTGGGTATAACCGGCACAGGTTCTGATGCCGTTGTGATCGGTGCCATGGAAATACTCCTCCTTGATTCTGCCGAATCTAATGCCTATACCTATTCAAACAAGGAATTGTATACCGAAAGGGTACGCTATCGCAGGGTCAATGACATCACCGCCCTGCGTGCTGCTGATCTTGCCCTTGCTGCATGGAGAGGTCTTGGGTGTAATGACGGGGGAAGAATTGACCTGCGATGCGATGAAAACGGAGATCCGGCCTTCATAGAGGTAAACACCCTTGCCGGGCTGCACCCGCATCATTCCGATCTACCCATTATATGCGGGCAAAACGGCATTTCTTACAAAGAACTTATTGCCATGATCATGCGTTCTGCCATCAAGCGGTACCATCTCGAAAAAAAGACTCCTGTTTCACTGATTGATGAACAGCATCTTACGGGTTCACGCGCTTAACCGCAAATACAGGATACATATAAATGAACAACCAGGTAGTCCTTATTATCCATGACACTGTAAGTGATGCAGATGGCCCACAGCAACAGGACGTATTGACACAAAGGGATACTGTTTCACGATCACTGTCAGAACTGCACTACACTGTTCGCACTCACCCGCTTACTTTCAATCTTCACCACCTTGTGAGTACCATAGAACAGGTACGACCCTGTATGGTTTTCAACCTGGTAGAATCAATTGGGGGACATGACCGTCTTCAGTATATGGCCCCGGCCGTACTGGAAACACTGAATG
>CAZVRB010000116.1:5195-9278 GCA_964629365.1 uncultured Leptospiraceae bacterium | reverse complement strand
ATGAAGCATCTGTGGAAAGGTAAGCTGCGCCAGGTACCATGTTTTACCTGATTCTTTCATTGTGCCCTCCGTATGAAGCGCCTGCCTGGAGGTAGGTGAGGGAAGATGGTATATTCTGCAGGCGCAGGATATGTAGTTTTTCTCAATGGCAACAAAACACTATCAATATAACAATTATATTATACTAATTAGAATAGTCAAATTATTATTTAAATATTATGCGAAAAAGAAATTGGTAATGGTTCACCACAGAGGCGCGAAGAACAGCAGTAACGGGTAACGAGTAACGGGTGACGGGTTTTGTATATGATTAGACTTGTTATGAAGTATACCATGTAATCACAAGTCATGATATCGCTACGTTTTTACGAGTCAGGTGGAACCTCTCTGCGCTTCCCACGGCTTCGCGTGAGACAATTGTTACGTTCAGTTCGAAATTAAGAATGTACAGGCTAAGAAAAAAGATATCTAATACTGGACATGCCCCCGTCACCCGTTACTTGTCACCCGTTACTGCCCCCAGTTGTGAATCCTTTAAGAGAGAGGTAAAAATAATTGACACCCGGTTGTAACCATGACTATACTCCTGCATCACACATGAGAACAATACAGTAAGAGCTGTAATATCGGAGGATATAATGAAGAGGATCATAACCATTGTGAGCGTTGTACTGGTGACGGCACTGTCATTCAGCGGTTGCGGGTATAACGAGATGCAGGCACTTGAAGAGCAGGTGTTCGCATCATGGGGTAACCTTGAATCAACCCTGCAGCGCCGGGCTGACCTTATTCCAAACCTGGTGAACACCGTAAAAGGATACGCAGCCCATGAGAAGCAGACTCTCACCGGCGTGATCGAGGCACGGGCAAAGGCAACCTCGGTGAATATTAAACCAGGAGACCTCAGCAACGCGCAGGCCATGCAGAAGTATCAGCAGGCACAGGGGCAGCTTTCATCGGCACTTTCACGGTTGATGGTGGTGGTGGAACGTTACCCGAACCTCAAGGCTGACAAACACTTTACTGACCTGATGCATCAGCTTGAAGGTACCGAGAATAGAATAAACGTGGCGCGTCAGCGTTATAATGATGCCGTACAACAGTTTAATTTTGCTATTCGAAAGTTCCCATATAACTTAACCAATAACCTGATGCTGAATCTCGAACGAAAAGAATACTTTAAGGCAGAAGAGGGCGCGAAGGATGCACCGAAGGTTGAATTCTAGAACTCAGAATAATTGAACGTGACTTGCGAGTAATGACGCAGAGAGGAAATTTTCCTCTCTGCTGTTGTATTTTATTCATACTGGAGAGGTTACATGAAGAATCTTGCAGACAGGTTTCTCTCTGAAGGCGAAAAGAAGAAGATAGTTGAATCCGTTAAGAAGGTAGAGAATATCACCTCTGGTGAAATAGTGCCCATGGTGGTAACCTCAAGCTACAACTATCCCCTGGCGGAGGTTAAGGGGGCCGCCTTTCTATCCATTCCGGTTGCCATTGCCCTTGCCTACCTGGTGGTGCAGCAGTCTTTATTCATGGAATATGTACCTTACCTGTATTATTCCATGTGGATGTTTCTTGGCATTGGAATTGTATTGTATATTCTTACCTATCTTCTATTAAAGAATATACCCTCCCTTAAGCGAATGTTCATCGCGGATGCTGAAATCGAAGAAGAAGTGAAAGAAGCAGCTGTTACCAGCTTTTTTCGCAACGGCCTGTACCTGACCCGTGACAAGACCGGGGTGCTCATTTTCATTTCAGTTTTTGAGCACAGGGTGTGGGTTCTTGCCGACACCGGTATCAATGAAAAAGTGGATAAGAAGGTGTGGGAAGAGATAGTTCAGCATATTGTAAAGGGGATTAAAGAAAAAAGGCAGGGCGAAGCCATCTGTGAAGCGATAACCAGGGTAGGAGAAATTTTAAAAGAACATTTTCCCGTTAGGCATGATGACAAAGATGAGTTGGATAATCTCATAATTGGTGAGTAAGAGTTGAACAATAAAGGGGTACTTGATGAATTATATTAAAAAGACGGTTTCATCTCTGGCAATCATTCTGGTAACATTATTACTGCTGCCTTCCCTGGCCACGGCAAAGGAAGTTCCACAGTTGAAAGGTCGGGTAAATGATTATGCGAATATGATATCTCCGGCAGCACAACAGCAGTTAGAGCAAACCCTTGCCCAACTAGAGCAAAGCGATTCCACGCAGATCGTGGTGTTGACCATTGACTCGCTCGAGGGTGACGCCCTGGAGCCTTTTTCTATTCGAGTTGCTGAAACATGGAAAATCGGTCAGAAGGGTGTAGACAACGGTGCCCTGCTGCTCGTCTCAAAACAGGATAGAAAGATCCGCATAGAAACAGGGTATGGACTTGAGGGGACACTTACCGACCTTGTGGCCGGACGCATAATAGACAATATAATCATGGCCAACTTCAAGAAGGGCGACTTCGACAGGGGCTTCGTTGATGGTGTGAACGCTATGGCCGGGGTTGTTAAGGGTGAATTCTCAAGCGAGGATATTGCCAAACGCGAGCCTGCCGGTTCGGGAGGAAAGCTTGGCAACTTCATTATATTCGCGGTTATTATATTGATAATGGTTCTTGGTTCGCAGAAAAAACTGGTTAGCGGGATAGGCGGTGCCATCTTTTTCCCCATTATTGGATTGGCCGTTCTGAAAATGAGCCTTATATCCCTTCTCTTTCTACTTCCGCTGGGATTCTTTCTCGGTTTTCTTCTGCCTGTAATCTTTGGCGGTGCCGGCGGTGCAGGAGGTTATCATGGAGGTGGATTCACTACCGGGGGCTTCGGTGGCGGTTTCGGCGGAGGCGGCTTTGGTGGCGGTGGATTCAGCGGCGGAGGCGGCGGCTTCGGTGGAGGCGGTGCCTCGGGCGGATGGTAAATGCAAAGACTTATCGAGGTGCGGCATGATGCCGTTGCCGTGTTCAGGGAACGGCCCAACCGTTTTCTGAGCATGGTGGATATCGTTGAGCCCCATGCCCAAAACGGGGTTGCCGTGCATCTTCACGATCCGGGCAGGCTGAAAGAATTATTGTATCCTGGTAACCGGGTCTTACTCAAAAAAGCCAAAAATCCAGACAGAAAAACAAAATGGGATATTATAGCCGCCCATGATCACAACTCATGGGTGTTTACCCATTCAGGGTATCACCGGAAGGTGGCAGAGGCCATTTTTGCAGACAGCACTATATCACCATTTGGCGAAATGGCCGGCCTGAAAGCTGAAGTAAAATGGGGCCACAGCCAGCTTGATTTTTTGCTGACCCGCAATGATACAACAGAAGTATGGATCGAGACCAAGGGATGCACTCTCGCCGTTGACGGGGTGGCCCTGTTTCCTGATGCCCCCACCACGAGGGGAACAAAACACGTTCGGTCGCTGATAGACCTGCGATCAAGGGGAAGGCAAGCAGCAATCGTTATGCTGATATTCAGAAACGACGCGGAGGTATTTATTCCCAATGCGCGGATGGACCCGGCATTTGCCACAGCAGTAAGTGAAGCCCTGCATTCCGGTGTGCAGTTATATCCACTGCTTCTTGATTACCGTGACGGTGCTATCTGGTATGACCGGGTATTGCCATTCAGATTAGACTGAATGTATGACATATTATTTCTTGATTAATATTACCCTTTTGCAATAATGTGACATCGTTTTAAATACTGTATTACTATATACTGGAAGGTTATCATGAACATAATAAAGATACATGGTATTGCTTGGATCGTTCCTGTTTTGATTATTCTATTTACCATACCAGCATTTGCAGTTGATATTGTTGATACCTCTGCAGCGGAAAAGGGTGTGGATGGAATTGCCAACGTGGCGTCATCCATTATTGCCGATTCATTTGTCCCAATGACCCATTACAACGATGAAGACCTGGTAGTCACGCTTGTCCCGGCGTACTTTGATATTCAAAAAGCATACGATGATCCGGAAGTTGAGGGTAAGGACCTCACCGGTTACTCGGCTGCCCTGGGTGCCGGGTATGCTCTGAGTGACAGGTGTATGGCATACGGGGTGCTTGCACACATGAATATTAAAGGTGATATG
>CAZVRB010000116.1:0-5095 GCA_964629365.1 uncultured Leptospiraceae bacterium | reverse complement strand
ACCTCTGCGCCTCGGTGGTTCTATTCAATGTCGACAACAACGATAGACGCGTCGTCCTGGAATTGATCAGGGTTTCCTGTCCATTCTCTTAGCCGGTCGAAGATGAATTCAGTGAATAGTGAAGGGGAGAGGTGACTTTTTTCGGCGATAAGGCTGAAAAAGGCATCGTAGCCGAACAATTTGTGTTGTGCATCGTATGCTTCAACGATACCGTCGGTATACAGTACAATCCTGTCACCGCTTTGTATGGGTTGTTCAATACATTCAGTTTCAATATCTTCAAGCCATCCGATCAGTCGTCCCCTGGGTTTACACTCTAACAGTTCTCCCGTGCTTCGGCGATAGATCACCATGGGCGGGTGTGCTGCGTTGGCATATGCGATGGTTCCTTCGTTACGGTCAATGAAGGCGTACCCGGCAGTGAGATACAGGTTTTCAATAGTATTGCTCAGGGTGTGGTTCATTTCCATGAGAAACTGTACCGGGTTATCAGCGCAGGTTCTCTGCATGTAGAACACGATTTTTATCATGGATGCGATAAGCGCGGCGCCAAGGCCATGACCGAAGACATCTGTTATGAGAATACCCACATGGTGCTGGTCAAGTACGTGAAAATCATAGTAATCTCCACCAATACTTTGCATGGGGATAAATGTAGCTGCGATGGAAAAACCGGGTACATCGGGTGGGTGCTTCGGTATAATGGATTGCTGTATACTCCTTGCCAGGTTCATCTCGTGTTCAATGCTGGAAAGTTTTTTTGTTTCACTGACGGCCTTTTTTAATGCAAGCATGGTATGTACCCGTGCCAGGAGTTCTCCTTTTGAAAACGGTTTTGAAATGTAGTCGTTGGCACCCGAGTCAAAGCCGGTGATAATATCAACTGTCGCATTCTTGGCGGTTATAAGGATAATTGGAAGTTCAAAAAGGCTGTATTTTTTGCGTATAGAGCGTGCTACATCGTAACCTGAAATTCTCGGCATCATAACATCAAGAAGCATAAGATCCGGTGCCAGGCCGGAATCTATTGCTTTCAGGGCTTCAATGCCACTGGTAAATTTTGCCACTGAATAATTCTCCAGGATCAAATGGTTTTCAAGCACCTGCAGATTTACGGGATCATCATCCACAATCATTATCACTGAAGGGTGAGAAGGTGTTTCTTTTTCTTTGCCGAGAATGCCGGGTGTAATATCCTCCATGTCAATTAAATCATTGTCCGTATCAGCGGTATCCTGTGGTGGGGAAAATACGTCATCCTCTATCCTGATTTTTTGTCCGATTTCAACAGGTGCTGATGCCACGCGTTCAAATAATGGAAGGGTTAGGCGAATAGTTGTGCCCTGTCCTGGTTCAGATGCAGCTGTTATGGTGCCTCCATGGAGAGTTATAAGCTGCCTGCTTATGGAAAGCCCGATGCCCGTCCCACCGTACATACGTGATATTGAACCGTCAGCCTGTTCGAAAGGCTCGAAGATTCGTTCAATATTTTTTTGATCTATGCCAATACCCGTATCAGCTATGTATATAGCAAGACAATCCTCTTCCGGGCAGGTCAGGAAAAGGATTTCTCCCCGATCGGTAAATTTCACAGCGTTATCAACAAGGTTTAGCAACACCTGTTGTATCCTGTTCTCATCCGCCAGCACACGGGGGGCATCTTCGGGTATCAGGTTAACTAATGAAAGATCTTTATTGCCCAGAAGGTTCCTGGAAAGATCGAACACCAGGTCAACTACTGACTTCATATCCAGGGGCTGCAGTTTCAGTGCGATATCGCTGTGTTTCAATTTTGAGAAATCCAGAAGATCGTTTACCAGGTTGGAAAGACGCATCCCGCTGTGTACTATCATTGAAAGGTTATGCCTGGCCATTTCTGTCATTCTCCCCGCCGCACCATCGTGTACTGACTCGGCAATACCGATAATGCCATTTAACGGGGTACGCAACTCGTGGGACACGTTGGCAAGAAAATCGTCTTTCAGGCGGTCAATGTCCATAAGTTCACGATTTTTCAGGTCAAGTTCCATTGACAGGTTTTCCACGCTTGTGAACGCCCTGGAATATCGAACAGAGAGCAGAAAGGCCTGTGCCAGGATAAACAAAAGAAGCCCAAGGGCGAAGTAGTTGCCTGTATCAACTATCATGTTATCATAGAGTATTTCGTTTGTTACGGTAATGAGCAGTATGATAATGCCTGCCAGAAAGAACAGGGCGCCGTCACGCCTGTTGATGATGGCCCTGATGACGATGTATACGGCATACACGCTTACCAGCAGGGTGAATATTTCAAAAGCCTGTACCGTGTGAGAATAGAATCGGGCTGGCGTAACCATCACCATGGCTGACATGCTGGCTGATATCACCTGGGTTACCCGGAGAAATGTCCGCGAGAACTCATCAGGGAACACCGCGTAAAGAAATGTTGAAAAGAAGAAAACACCCATGTAAAGGGACAGGTATTCAAGCTTGAGCATCACCTCCCAGTTGAAATCGGGAAAATGGTGTATTAAGAAATATTCGCCGGTGATCATCGGCCGTATGGCGATAATCAGGCAAAAAAGGCCAAGGTAGAGGGCTGATGGATCTTTTCTTCTTATAATGAAAAGCCCCAGGTGATATAATCCCATTATCAACAGCCCGCCGAAATGAAAAAACTCAAAGTTCAGGTTATTTATACGCATTTGTTGTATCGTGTCATGTTTGCCAAGGAGTATGGAACGCCAGAATCCACCCAGGCGATGATGAAAATTGGATACCTGGAGCAGTATGTTCAGGGTTCCGCTATCAGTATCAAGGTGGATTACCTGTGGGCGGTACTGGGGGCGCATTTCCTGCAGGGTGGTTCCCACCTTTCCGTTTCTGGCCACCTCTTTTCCGTTTACGAACATGCGATAGGCAGTACGCATGTCAATGGCTTTTATAGCAAGGGGTGGCTGTCCTTTTCCTGTCTTCACACGAAGCCTGTAGGTTGCGTACCCGTCCCCCCCTATTCTTTCGCCGTCTATTATTTTTCCATTCCATTGACCGGGTACCTTTGCATAATGCTGTTCCCGTGGCTTTTTACCTGTTGTGAAATCAGCGGGAGTGAGAAGTTGTTTCCAGTAGAATTCCCACTGGCCATCAAGTTCCAGGGGCTTTTCCCTGTTGAAGTCATAAGAGGTCAGATCCATGAATCCGTTAGTTGCCACCGGTGTGTTATTCCGGCTGGCTGCTGCATCTGTATTATTAATGGGTATTATGATAATTGTCGTCAGAAGAATGATGAGAAGACGGAATACTGTCATGGTTGGTGAAGTAACATTCAATGTGATCATCCTGAACGTTTGATTTGCTTTACAGTGTTGCAACAATTGCAAATTGAACTGATACTTTATACTAGTGGTAAATAATATATAAATAAACTTTTTTTTTATTTTTTTGATTAAATTTACATTGACACATGATGATGCTGGCTCAGGGTATTTGTATTGACAGTAACACGAATGTTGTTTTAGTAGTACTTTCCGGGGTAAATATTTAGTTTTGAGGATACATGGATATCTACCTGGAAATGTAGAATATATCAGGATTAAAATGGTAGTATAATGTAATTTATGGTAATATATGGTAATATATTGTAGTATTAAAATTAAATCTGGTAAGATTTTTTACTTGTAACCATAGTGCTTTTGAATTGTTATATGCAGGGGATGCGTAGTTCATAGATAAAAGGATGTAGAATATGTGGGATTTTCTCGTAAAGGGCGGGCCCCTGATGTGGCCCATCCTGCTGTGTTCAATTTGGGCCCTTGCCGTTATAGCCGAGCGTGGCTGGACGTTTTCAAGGGTGAGAAGGTTTATCCTGGCACCACTGAGAAATGCCAGCGGCCATGTGCTTTCTGCTGAAAGGGAAAAAGCGGTGGAAGTGAAAAACCTGGTACATGATCCCGTGAGTGAGCTTATTTCCATCGGAATGGGTGAACTCTACTCGGGAACCAGCAGGGAGGAAAAAGAACGCCGAATGACCCGTCTTGGAACCAACTTCCTGCGTTCCATGGAAGAACACCTGCGCAGCCTTGCAATTATTGGCAGCATCACACCTATACTTGGTCTCCTGGGAACAGTGACAGGGATGATAAAAGCTTTCATGACCATACAGGAACTGCAGGGCCAGGTTGATGCCTCGGTGCTGGCAGGGGGTATATGGGAGGCCCTGATGACAACGGCTTTCGGACTTGCGGTGGCAATCCCAACACAGATTGCCTATCACTACTTCGAGGGGAGGGTGGACGACATGGCTGACGAGATCGGTGATATGGCCCATAACCTTCTTGAATACACGGAATCACGGTAACCTGTGTCATGATGTCTTTTGAAAGAAAAAAGAAAGTGAATGCAAACATGAATATCACTCCGCTTATTGACGTGGTGTTCCTGTTGCTGTTGTTTTTCATGCTGACGTCGCATTTCGTGACGAAGCCCGGCATCAAGATTTCCCTTCCCGAGGCGGTAACGGCAAAGCCCCAGCAGGAAGATCGGATCGCGGTGTATATTGCAGACCAGTCTACCATATACGTGAATAATATCCGTGTAGAGATTGAAGAGCTGAAGTCCCATATTGAGAGCAGGCTTGCTGCCAGCCAGAATAAGAGTTATATTATTATAAAGGCTGACAAGAGCGTGAACATAGGCCTTGCCATTCACGTGATTGACCTGGCCAAACAGGCAAAGGCTGATGGTGTCGTAATATCCACGGAGGTTCCGGAGCAAAGGTAATGGCATTGTTTTCTGGTAAAAACAGGTTCATGCACTGGTGCGTGACCATCTCGATACTGTTTCACGTGATACTGGTGGCGGTGCCTGGACTGGGGCTTTTCAGTGACGATGAGAAGGAGGTTCCTGTTGTTCTTGAATATAATAAGGACTACAGGGAATTACCCCGTATAAGGGAAGTCAGCAAGAAGAAACAGCTGAAAAACAACCCGAAGAAAAAAATAGAGAAGCAGGACGATTCAACCCGCACCGATGCAGCCGAGACGAAAGACGAGTACATGGAATCGGAACAACAGTTTCAGGACGCCATGATGCGCTACCAGGACATTATCAAGCAGCA
>CAZVRB010000115.1:0-9546 GCA_964629365.1 uncultured Leptospiraceae bacterium | reverse complement strand
TAGCTGCATGCCGAGTGTGCTGTCATCTCGTTAAACGTGGCAGGCCAATTATAAGTGCAGATAATAATCTAGCTCTCGCAGCGTAGCCTGCGGGCGTCTTTACAGAATCTTCTCCTCTGAGATCTGTACGGGCGTAAACAAAAGAGGATAGTTCCCGTCACTGTTCCCGAGGCGGGGGCGAAACTTAAGGGAACACGGTTGCAGGGAGGATTCCCATTCTCCGACCTTCAACTTAAATAAAAGAATGGGATAAGCATGTAGACGCTATGGAGGTGTGTCACAGGACGCGGGTTCGAATCCCGCCGTCTCCAATTCTCACCTCTCAAAGACTAATCCTCGATATAATCAAGGTCCATAAGAAATTCTAGCATTCGGTCATTCATCTTGTTCAGAAGCTGATCCTTGAGAAGATCTATTGAATAATCATCACTGTTAAACCGGTCATGCTGATGGTCAAGATATACCACCTTCAGGTTTTTATCCAGCACAACAGCTACAGAATCAAAGTCTAGAAACTGCATCCCCACAGAGGCGATACCGTATACTTCGTATATTATCAATACGTCAAGATTCTTCGATTTCATAAGGGCGGAAAGATCATTCTTATACCGATAAAGATATGAGTTGATAACACCCAGTGACTTATATTTCAGAAATGCATTATTCATGGAGAGCTGGTAAAACCTGTCCTGGTCATTGGCAAAATACGCGTAATAATCTGATTTGCCATTAATTAACTCAAGCTCAATATTTTGCGTGTATCCCCTCAATAATTTCTGCAGGGTTTCGTAGTGTATATCATATCCCAGCATCGCCTTGCGTGATATTCGAAGCAATATGCCCGCTTTTTTCACATCAACCCTGGAGGTTCGATCGATCTCTTCCTTCACGCTGTACTTCGCGCATGAAGAAATCAGTATCACCAGGATAATCGAAACAAAACATAACCCTTTTTTCATATCTATCTCCTTCTAAACCGCCGCAGGATCCTTACCCGATCAGGCTCCATTGGCCAGTTCTCTGCCCATATCAAAAGCCTTCAGGTTCATTTCTACGAATTTCTCTTTTACCAGCGATCGTATCGCTTTCTGCCATTGTGCATATTCAAAATCGAGGTAGGTTGACAATACCCCAAGCATTACAATATTCAATGCCCGTTTCGTACCTACTTCCTTCAACACCGGTGCAGCATCAACTACCTTGCATTTATTCACATTCCGGCACAGCCAGTCTTCAATGTCTTCGGGATATTTTGCCAATCCCGCATCTACCGGTGCAGGATTGATCTGCAGCCTGTTTATTATAAGAGTTCCTTCGCTTGAAAGGAAGTCAAGCTTTCGCATGGATTCAAGCAGCTCAAGAGAAACGATATAATCAGCAGTCCCTCTTTCAATAAGGGGAGAGTATACCTTTTCCCCGAAACGGACATGACAGTCAACGCTTCCTCCGCGCTGCGCCATCCCGTGAACCTCGGATTCCTTTACATCGTTACCCGCATCCATGGCAACCTGCATCAGCACCTTGCTTGCCAGGATAACACCCTGTCCGCCAACACCTGCAAATATCACGTTTTTCATTACCAAACCTCTGTCTTCACCATTACTTTTTCAGTATACATTTTCTAAGGGAGATGATCACCGATGGTTCAGGGGCCGCAACTTCCTCTCGCACCACCTGTTCAAACTCTTCAATATTCTTCGGATCCACCGTTCGGACGCGTTTTACTCCGACCCCTTTTGCCAGCATTTCAAAATCCAGTTCATGGGTTTCCTCTCCCATCAGGGTTTTACCGGTTGCAGGATTGTCCTGGTGACCGGTCATGGCAGTGACCCTGTTGTCCAGGATAATAACTGTACCCGTCCCCTTGTTATACACGATATCTATCAGGCCTGTAATGCCTGAATGTATGAAGGTAGAATCACCGATAACCGCAACGCTGTTGCGCGCCATCTCATCACCTCGCGCCTTCTCAAAACCAAGGTGCATGCTGACACTTGCTCCCATGCATCCCTGGCTGTGCATGGCATTGTAAGGGGGCAGTACCGCAAGGGTGTAGCAGCCGATGTCCCCGTTCACCGTAAGGTCGAGTTTACCAAGTACCTCGAAGACGAAACCGTGGGGGCAGCCTTTACACAACATTGGAGGTCGCCCTGGAATTTCTGATGAATACAGGGGAATTTCATTTTTCGGCTTTTTCTGATTAAGTGCCATATCGATTATCTCGGGAGTAAGCTCACCACACATTGGTATGATGTCCTTCCCAATGGGATTTAAGCCCATGGCCCTGATATAATCTTCAATGAACGGGTCCAGTTCCTCAACTACGTAGAGCTCTTCTACCTGTTCGGCAAAATCCCTGATCAGCTTTTCCGGTAACGGCCAGACAACCCCTATTTTCAGCACCGAGTCGTCGGGACAGACATCCTTCACGTAGTGGTAGGCAACGCCATTGGTAATTATACCCCGTTTCTTATTGCCCCACTCAATACGGTTCAGGTCTGAAGAGTTTGAAAAATCCATAAGCTTCTTCATCTGTTCTTCGATGAAGACGTGCCGCGGACGGGCATGGGCAGGTATCATAACATATTTTTTCGGGTTCCGTTCAAAGGGTTTCAGTGGTACTTTTTTCGGCTCACCAACTTCAACAATCCCCTGTGAATGAGATATCCTGGTGGTGATCCGCACTAATACCGGCCTGTCAAACTCCTCTGATATATCAAACGCCCGCCTGGTAAATTCCTTTGCCTCCGCAGGACTTGATGGCTCTATCATGGGCAGCTTGGCAGCCCTGGCATAATGCCGGTTGTCCTGTTCGTTCTGCGAACTCCACGCCCCGGGGTCATCTGCATTGATGATTACCATTGCCCCGTTTACCCCGGTATATGAAAAAGTAAACAGCGGATCAGCCGCAACATTCAACCCAACATGTTTCATGGCAGCCATCGAACGGGCACCGGCTACTGAAGAACCGGCAACAACCTCAAGGGCCACCTTCTCATTTGGAGACCACTGTGCCTTAATGTCCGGGTAATCCCGGGCTATGGCTTCCATGATCTCCGTGCTTGGTGTACCGGGATAGGCAGCTGCCACGTGACAACCTGCCTCGTACGCACCCCTGGCAACCGCTTCGTTTCCCAACATTAATTTTTTCTGCATCGATCAGTCTCCAACTATGTCGATTTTCTTGACGATATTGTATCCCTCTTCCTGGAGGGCCTTCTTCGCCGCATCTATATCATCAAATCTAAAAATCATTACCGCCTTGTCACCTCTTTTTTCTGTGAACGCGTACATATACTCGATATTCAACTGGCGCTTTGAAAAAGTATCCAGGGCGGCCAGAAGGGATCCTGCCTCGTCGGTAAGTTCAATAGCAAGCACATCGGTGGTAGAGCAGGTGAACCTGTTCTCCTTCAGGGCATGCACAGCTTTTTCGGGATTGTTAACAATCATCCGCACGATACCGAAATCCGAAACCTCGGCGATGGTGAGGGTAAGTATATTGATCTTTTCATCTGCCAGAACTTTAAGAGCACTCTGAAGATGACCCGGTTTGTTTTCAAGAAATAGGGAAACCTGTGTTACGTTCATACATAAACCTCCTGATATATTATGATACGCTACTACATGTCGCGCCTGTCAATAACCCGCTTGGCCTTGCCAAGACTTCTTTCAATCGTGCTTGGCTCAACAAGGGTTACCTTGGCTGATATTCCAAGTACACTTCTGAAACGCTGCTGGATCTGGCTGGTAAGCTTCTGCATTTGCGAAAGCTCATCGGAGAATATCTTCTCATTCACCTCAACCATGATCTCTACGTCATCCAGCGCCCCTTTCCTGTCCAGGATAATCTGGTAGTGGGGTTCGGTCCCTTCTATATCCATCAGGATTGACTCTATCTGCATGGGGAACACGTTCACCCCGCGAATAATGATCATATCATCAGTTCTGCCGGTTACTTTCTCCATTTTCACAAGGGTACGTCCGCATTTACAGGCGTCATAGTATATCCTTGTAATGTCACGTGACCTGTAGCGTATTACCGGGCATGCTTCTTTTGTCAGGGAGGTATACACTATCTCACCCTTCTCTCCCTCGGGCAGCACTTCACCGGTCTCCGGGTCAATCACCTCAACATAAAAATGGTCTTCGAACACGTGCAGTCCCGATTGTTCACTGCATTCACATGAAACACCCGGCCCGATAACCTCGCTCAGTCCGTATATATCATATGCCTTAATACCCATGCGGGTTTCGATCTCTTTTCTCATGCTTTCAGTCCAGGGTTCGGCACCGAACACTCCCGCTTTCAGATTGGTTTTCTTAAAATCATAATCAGGCATTTTTGTGGCCACGAAGTCGGCCATGTTGATGGCATATGATGGTGTACACGCCAGGATGGTTGTTCCGAAGTCCTTTATCAGCATTAGCTGCCGTTCTGTATTGCCGCCGGAAATGGGGATTACCGTGGCTCCCAGTGTCTCTGCCCCGTAATGAGCCCCCAGCCCGCCGGTGAAAAGACCGTACCCGTAGGCAACCTGTACAATATCCTTCTCATTGCCGCCGGCAGCCGCGATGGTTCGGGCCATAACCTCTGACCAGACACCAATGTCACCTTTTGTATACCCAACCACGGTGGCATTCCCGGTGGTTCCCGAGGAGGAATGTATTCGAACCACCTTATCCATGGGGGTTGCAAACAGTCCAAATGGTGAATTCTCCCGCATGTCCTGTTTCATAAGAAAAGGAACATGCTTCATATCATCGATTGACTTGAACTTGTCCGGTGAAAATCCAGCGTTATCAAATGTTGTTTTGTAAAATTTGTTATTGTTGTAGGCATGGGTAATAGACCACTTGAGACGCTCAAACTGAAGCTCCTTGAGCTTCTCGCGTGGCATGGCTTCATAATCTTTGTTAAACATGACACTCTCCTTTCAGACTCGTTAAATAATACCTCTGGAAACGGCTTTATATATAGCAGTATAAAAAATGATCATACTGTTATACCGGTGAAACTGGATATGTCAATAACGTTGCGGGATTATACAGATTTTTTTCGGGAGGGTCTAAATAGAAACACAGAGACCCAGAGGCACGGAGAGTAATAAATATATATTCTTCTCTGTAAATCTGTACCTCTGTGTTTAATATTAACGTCTTTATTTCTCGCCCCTGAAGTCGTCGCATGCGTCGTCTTCAGCGGTGCTGCGTGCGTGTTCAGGGTGGTCCGGTTGTGTACAGATATCCATGCCTGATTCATCAATTTTTACCATTGGTTTTCCGTGATGTTCGGGCACCTTCTCTACAGGTTCCTCAAGAACCACTGTCTGTTTGCATTCCGTACATTCATATGTTACTCGTGCCATGTATTACTCCTTTATATTATTATATGCTTCATCCTTTCATTTCATTTGAGTATATAGTATACAAAAAAAACAGGCATAAATCAAGTACCCTGTACAAGATACTATCTATCCCGAATTTCTTGACACCCGTACAGATAACCATTACAAATGCATTTAGCCGTTTACCAATCACGTTAAGGAGACCAGCCATGATATCATTACCGTCCCTTATCACTTTCATCGTATACCTGGTGATGCTCATCACCATAGGTGGCATATTTTACAGGCGTACTGCAAGCATCGAAGACTACATCCTTGGCGGCCGTGGCCTGGGCAAGTGGGTAACCGCACTTTCCGCCCAGGCAAGCGACATGAGCGGCTGGCTCCTCATGGGGCTTCCGGGTGCCATGTATGTCAGCGGCCTGCCCGCAAGCTGGATAGCCATAGGGCTCTTTATCGGGACGGTATGCAACTGGCAGTTCGTTGCCACACGCCTCAGGGTATACACGGAAAAAACCAACTCCATCACCCTCCCCTGCTTTTTTGAAGACCGGTTCCGTGACCCAACGGGTTTACTGCGAACAGTATCTGCTCTTATAATACTCATATTTTTTACTATATATACATCATCCGGGCTGGTTGCCGCCGGGAAACTTTTCGAATCCATGTTCCACCTGGATTACCGGATGGCGGTAAGCATCGGTACACTGGTTATCGTGGTCTACACATTCCTGGGTGGTTTTCTGGCAGTCAGCTGGACAGACATGATACAGGGTACCCTCATGGTGATCGCCATCACCATAGTACCCATCATGGCCTGGCAGCACGTGGGCGGGTATGAGGCAATACACGCAGAGATGATAGCCCGCAACATCGACACGGGACTTCTCACCCTCACAGGGGCCTCCCTGGTGGGAATTATATCAACCATGGCATGGGGACTGGGATACTTCGGGCAGCCCCACATCCTGGTGCGCTTCATGGGCATCAGGGAAGTAAAGGAACTCCGGCGATCCATGGCAATTGCTATCACCTGGGTATTTATATCCCTCATAGGAGCAGCCATTGTGGGTCTCATCGCCATCCCATTGTACCCGGGTCTTGAAAGTGGTGACCAGGAGAAGGTATTCATCTACATGGTGGATAAGATGTTTAATCCCTGGGTGGGCGGCATATTTCTTGCGGCCATACTTTCTGCCATCATGTCAACCATTGACTCCCAGCTCCTGGTATCATCATCCGCCCTCACCGAGGACTTCTACCAGAAGGTGATACGCAAAGACGCACCGCAGAAGCGGGTGGTACAGGTAGGCAGGATCTGCGTTATCGGCATATCAGTCATCGCGCTGCTGATGGCACTCAATCCCGAAAATACCGTGCTTGGCCTGGTGGCCTACGCCTGGGGGGGCTTCGGTGCCGCATTCGGACCGCTGGTACTCTTTGCCCTGTTCTCCCGTAAAACCTCATGGCAGTCGGCCCTTGCAGGCATGGTAACGGGAACGGTGGTGCTGGTAGTCTGGAAACAGATGGGACTTGGCGAAACCATGTACGAAATAGTACCCGGCTTCGTTGCCAACGTCATCACCATGCTGGCAGTGAATCGTTTCATACCTGCCACCAATGTTGAAGCCGATAAGGAATTCGAGGAAGTCCGGCAAACAGTGAAACTTTTGCATTCATAGACTTAAAAGGATAACCACAGAGGCACGAAGGCACAGAGAAAGGATTAAGAATTGTAACGGCAAAATAATTGTTACTCTCTGTACCTCTGTGGTTATACACAAATTTTCATTGCAATATACCGGCCGGTTTATAAGCTTAACATACAACCTATAACTGATCAAAGAGAGGACACCATGGACGCCTTCTTCAATCCCCGGTCACTTGCCGTTATCGGCGCCTCCAACAAGGCATTCAACCTTGGGGCAACTATCTGTAAGTTCATCTCATATCTACAGTACGATGGCGAATTCTACGCGGTAAACCGCAAGGGTGAAGACGTGGCCGACTGCAAAGGGTATACCAGCCTGGCTGAAATACCCGGCGAAGTTGATCTTGCCGTTATTCTCACCCCGGCTTACGTGGTGCCGCAGGTGATGGAAGAATGCGGCCACAAGGGTATAAAGGCCGTCATCATAGAAACAGCGGGCTTCAACGAAGAAGGTGAAGGGGGACGGCAGATGCAGCAGGAGGTAAACCGCATCGCACGTGAACATGGCATACGGTTTATCGGTCCAAACTGCCTGGGCACCATGAACGCTCATAACCGGTTCTGCTGCTTCTTCGGCGCGCAGCCGGGGATGTACGACAGCGTGTACGATGACCCCGGCACAATATCCTACGTCATCCAGAGCGGCGGGGTTGGGGTACTCATCATGGACTCACTTGTCAGCGACGTGGTGAACGTGAACAAGATGATGAGCATCGGCAACAAGGAAGACATCGACGAGGCCGACTGCATCGATTACTTCAATACCGATAACACCGAGGTTATCGGCATGTACCTTGAGAGCATACACAACGGCACCCGCTTCATGGAGGCAGCACAACGCTCCAGCAAGCCGGTACTGGTCTACAAGGTGGGCCGAACCGAGGCGGGGGCACAGGCAGCCATGTCCCACACTGCCGGCATGGCCAACAATGACGTCATCTTTGACGCAGCCTGCAGGCAGGCAGGGGTAATCCGCTGCAACGACATCAGTGAACTGCATTCCATGCCGAAGATATTCACCACCATGCCCCTCTTGAAGGGAAACAGGATAGCCATCTTTACAAACTCGGGGGCATTCGGCGGCATCACCTCCGACCTGCTGGTGGAAGCGGGCTTTACCGTCCCCACCCTTTCTGAAAAGTTGCAGCAGAAAATCGCCGCAACCGGTAAACTATATAACGTGGGAAATCCCATAGACATGGGCCCCACCCTTTCAAAAGAAACCTTTATCGATATATTCACATTGCTTCTGGAATCCGACGAGATCGACGGGCTGGTACCCGTTCTTAACGTATGGCAGCCCGTGGTGATCGAGGCGTTGATGGAACTGGGAGATATCTGCAAAGCCTGCGACAAGCCCGCATCCATCTACGTTCCCAACGCGGTTGACCGTATACTGCAATTGCGCCGTGAGTACCGGCTGCCGGGTTTCCTTTCGCCGGAAGAGGCGGTACGGGCACTGCAGGTGTCCAGATTCTATTCTAACGCACAAAAGAAAAAGGAACAGGTGGCCTCACTGGTCTGAGATAACTGCAGGCCTGCCCAGGCGCTGCAGCACTATCCCCCCGGTGATCAGCACAAGCCCGCCGATTGAGCTTGCAAGTATGGTTTCACCAACCATCAGGTGTATCCACACCAGTGAAAGAAAGGGAGAAATGTATATGAGGTTTGCCGTTCGCGCGGTACTTGACGAACGCTTCAGGGCAGTGTCCCACAACAGGAACGTGATACCCATCTCCAACACCCCGATGTACACAGAGCCTGCAATACCCGCTGTACCGGGCACATGAAGGCCGTACACGGGATAGACGATAAGAAGTGAAAAGACAAAACCGGCACTGAACCCCAGCGCAAGGCGCAGTGACCTGTCTATGCGTGACTTCATGTTCAGCACCCAGTAGGATGCCCAGATGAGTGAGCTTCCCACCGCAAGACCCACCCCGACGGGGCTGGCAAAGTGCATGCCGCTGATCTCTCCCCTGGTAGCGATCACAAGCACCCCGCAGAAACTCACCAGTAGGCCGCCAAACATCTTGAAGGAAAGACGCTCTCCCAGGATGATGGCCGAGAAGATGCTGAGCACAATGGCCCAGGTATAGTTGAGGGGTTGGGCCTCCTGTGCCGGGAGAAGATCGTAAGCGTAAAAGAGCACCAGGTAATACGCGCATGGGTTCAGTAATCCTGCAAAAGTGGTCATAGCAATGTCACGCCCCGTCAATTCACGAAGCAGCCAAAACTTCCCCTGCAGCAGCACCACCAGCCACAGCACCACCGCCGACACGAGGGCCGAGTATACCACCAGCCATTCTGGCGGGGTAAACCGCAGGGTGATCTTGAACGCCGAGGCCACCGTCGACCACAACAACACCGCGCCCAGGCCGTACACAAGTCCACCGTCCATCCTTCGTTCCATTAAAGCTGTTGCCCTCCATGCATGTTCGATATATACTACTTCACCATGCAAATATTGCAACTTTAAACTGCTCA
>CAZVRB010000114.1:0-9974 GCA_964629365.1 uncultured Leptospiraceae bacterium | reverse complement strand
TTACATGCGTAGTTAACGATCTTGACTTCAAGAATACTTTTTATTGCACCTTTAACGTCCAGTACATCATGCGAGTTCATATCACAAGTCCCCGCGATCCCCTTACCGGTTATCGAGCGTAGCCGAGATGCCGTGCCACTGTGTGAACCCGTTAAGCCACATGAATATATTGACAAAACAACATGAAAAAAATATATTATTCGGTATAGAGTGATTGGGATAAAATAATTGGCTGCCCAATACCAGGAGAAACATAATGGATTTAAAAGACATATTAGAAAAGGTAAATTCCCTTCCTGTGGAAGAGCGGGCAATTGTTGCTGATTCACTACTGCGAAGCCTCAATCCCCCCGAATCAGATATAGATAAGAAATGGGCAGCACTTGCGCATAAACGCCTATCGGAAATGAGGTCAGGTAAAATTCAGGCTGTACCTGGTGAAGAAGTGTTTAACAGGATCTGGAAAAGGTTTAAAACATGAGCTTTTAATTTCATCCTGAAGCAGAGGATGAGCTTGGGTCTGCAATTGAATATTACGAGGAAATAGAAAAAGGCCTTGGTTCAGATTTTGCCATTGAAGTATATTCAGCTATACAGCGTTCAGTCGCCCATCCGAAAGCATGGTCCATACTTGAAGGTGAAGTCCGACGGATTATGGTAAGGCGGTTCCCCTATGGTATTTTATATTCAGAAGAGAAAAATGGGTTGTATATTCTTGCGGTAATGCATCTCCATAGAGATCCCGAATACTGGAAAAAACGACGATAAATGGTCTTCAACCCCCCGTCACCCGTTACCCGTCACTGCTTCCTCCCTCCGTGATCCCCGTGTCGGTTATAGAGCGTAGCCGAGATGCCGTGCTTCTGTGTGAACCCGTTAAGCCCATCCAACCAATTGGAAAAAATTCAATTGATTTTCACAGGCGGGGGCAACTAAGATGTATGACGTAGCCTCACCGGGTGAAGAAAAATGTTACTGGAGGATATGCACCATGAAGAATATCAAGGCAATCGCCGGATTTATGGTTCTGGCAGGACTGGGGGTTATAGTGTTTGTCATGGGCCTGCAGCAGCAGGTTCCCCGCTTCAGCCTTGACACGGTGGTGAATGATTCCAGTTTTTACCCCGAGGGTCCCCTCTGGATGAACAGCGCACTGTATTATACCGAGTATTCAAAGCACCGGGTGATGCGATGGAACGGAAAAGAGAACACCACGCTTTGGACGCAACGGGGATGCGGTCCCTCCGCCCTGATGGAAATGGATAACGGCACCATGCTGGTGACCTGCTATGATTCAGGCAGCCTGGTGAAGATAGACACCAGGGGAAGGGCACTTGAGACAATTGATAAAGATGCAGGCGGAAATCCATTCAACGGCCCCAACGACATGGTGAAGGACGAAAAGGGGGGCATATACTTTTCCTGCTCGGGAAAATTTGACGTGAAAGCCAGACCCGAAGGGAGCATCTATTACATGAGACCTGGCGGTGAGATCATCAGGGTGGCCGACGGCCTGCATTACCCCAACGGGCTTGCCCTGGGGGATAACGGGAATGTGCTCCTGGTGAATGAGCATCTTGCAAAGAAGGTGTCACGCTTCAGCGTTGCTGAAAAAGGGCTGCCTGGCAATTACCAGTCATTTCTGAAACTTGAGTCGGTGATGGGGACCGCCCCCCTTGCCGGCGATTACACGGGGCCAGACGGCCTGAAGTCGGATGACAGGGGCAGGGTATACGTGTGCGTGTATGGAACGGGAAAGGTGCTGATAATCGGACACAAGGGTGAGCTGCTTGACAGCATAGAAGTGCCGCTGCCCTACGTAACCAACATTACCTTCGGGGATACCTGTTCCACATTGTTTATCACGGCGTCTGAAGACGCCTTTAATCCCCCTTACCCGGGGAGTGTGTTCAGGTATACCACCGGTACCGGGGAGGATACCAGATGAAAATAGTATTTCTTGACGCCGCCACCGTTGATTACGGCGACATAGATTTTTCTGAAATTGCCCGTCTTGGAGAGCTTGAAACCTTTGATATTACCCCGGCAAAAGAAGTAGCGGGGCGTATTGGAAAGGCCGACGTGGTCATCACCAACAAGGTGGTGTGTGACAGCGACGTGCTTGCTGAGTGTCCGGGCCTTAAGTGCATCGCCGTGGCCGCCACGGGGGTGAACAACATAGACCTTGAAGAGGCGAAGAAACGGGGAGTGGCGGTCACCAACGTGCCGGGCTATTCAACCACCTCGGTAGCCCAGCATACCATGTGCACCATGCTGGCCCTGGCGGGACACCTGGTGGAATACAACCGTGCCGCCCATGACGGTACGTGGAGCAGTTCACCCGTGTTTACCATAGGCTCGTGGCCCACCTTTGATCTGAAAGACAGGGTGCTGGGCATCATGGGATACGGTGACATCGGAAAGGAAGTGGGCCGGCTTGCCGCGGCCTTCGGCATGAACGTGGTGGCCCTTCGACGTGAAGGGGTGAAATACGAAGATGACATGGAACGCTATGACCTCCACCGGCTGGCAGAGATATCAGACTTCATATCCGTCCACCTGCCCCTGACGGATCATTCACATCACCTGGTGGACATGGAATTTCTGCGGAGAATGAAACCCTCGGCATACATAATCAACATGGCGCGGGGCCCGGTGATAGACCCGGCGGCCCTGGCAGACGCGTTGAATAGAAAACTGATAGCGGGGGCCGCCCTTGACGTAATGGAAAAAGAACCCCCTGATCATGATGACCCCCTGCTGAAGGCACCGGGGTGCATTATCACCCCCCATATCGCGTGGGCAAGCATAGAATCACGCAAGAGGCTGGTGCACGAGATGGCTGAAAACATAGCAGCTTTTTCACGTGGTGAGCGGCGTAACAGGGTGGTATAATATATGAAAAGATACACGGTCATAAAGGAGGAAAGATGGAGACAATCGGTGTAGTTGGTGCCGGGCTTATGGGTGCGGATGTGGCCCAGCTGGCGGTAGAATCGGGGATGAACGTAATACTCCATGACAGCGACCAGGGAAACCTTAAGGCCGCCCATGATATAATTACGGGACGTCTTGACCGGTATGTACACGACGGCAGGATCAGCAGTGATGAGCGGCGTTCCATCGCCTCCAGGATAAAGCTTCATAATAATATGAAAGACCTTATGAACGCGGATTTTATAATTGAGTGTATTACCGAAGACCTTGAAGCAAAAAGGGAGCTGTTCAGGCAGCTGGACAAAATATGCAAGCCGGGGGTAATCTTTGCCAGCAATACTTCGGCACTTTCCATTACCCAGATGGCGGCGGCAACCCAGCGTCCCGAATCGGTTATCGGGATGCATTTTATGAACCCCGCCCGGCCCATGAAGGTGGTAGAACTGGTATGCGGCCTGGTTACCACCAGGGAAACCTTCGAGATGGCCAAAAGCGTGGCCAAACGCATGGGAAAGAAATGTGTTGAATCCAAAGACTACCCCGGGTTCGTGATAAACCGCATCATGATGCCCATGATCAACGAGGCCATATTCACCCTGTACGAGGGAGCCGCCACCGCCCAGGCCATCGACAAGACCATGAAACTGGGCATGAATCTCCCCATGGGTCCCCTTGAGCTTGCCGACATGATAGGACTTGACGTGGTGCTGGCGGTGGTTGAAGAGCTGTATGAAGGTTTCGGTGATCCCAAGTACAGGCCCTGTCCCCTTTTGAAAATGTACGTTGCGGCAGGATACCTGGGCCGCAAGGCGGGACGGGGGTTTCACACCTATGAGACCTGACAACGGGGGCGGTGATTGGCTGTTACTGCCGCTGTGAAACGATTATGGTAAGGTCATCATCAAGGGTGCTTGTCCCGGTAAATTCGAAGAGCTGGCTTATGAGTTCATCGATAATGGACTTCGTGTCCCATTGCCGTTGTGATAAAATATGATGAACCCGCTCCATGCCGAACTGCTCCCCGTCGGCGTTCTTGCTTTCAACCAGGGCATCAGTGTAGAGCAGTATCATGTCCCCAGACTGCATGTGTATACGGGCCGTCTTGTATTCATCACCCATTCCCTCTATACCCAGAAACATGCCGGTAGCCTCTACCTGTACTATCTTTCCTGATTTGGCAAATTTTATAAAAGGTGCCGGGTGTGCGGCGTTTATCAGGAATATGTCATCCGGATGCATCTGCATGAGAACGCCGGTGAGATAGTTGTCAATAGAAGAAAGGGTGTCTTTCATCTGGTCGTTTATATCGGCAATGATCTTCTTCAGCGGCTTGTCAGGATTTTTCTCGAAGCTTTGCAGAAATATGGGCTTTGCAAGCATGGTCACCAGGGCAGAGGATACCCCGTGGCCGGATACGTCCATCAATGCCACCCCGAGGGTGTGCTCGTCAAGTTGGTAGAAATCATAGAAATCCCCCGAGACCGCCGATGCAGCCTTCAAAAACACCTCGGTATTCCATTGGGATGTTTTTATTACCGGCGCGATAAGCCCGTGCTGCACTGCTGAAGCCAACTGCAGGTCCCGTTCGTTTTTACGGTTGATCTCGGTAACGTATTCGTTTATTGACTGCAGCTCTTCCATGGCGGCAGAAAGTTCTTCTGTGCGGTCGATAACCTTCTGCTCAAGGTTTATGTTCAGGTCGGCCACCTCGTGATGCAGGCGTACAAAACGGTTACTAAGGATGAGGGCGATGCCCCCGATGAGAAAGAAAAAACCGTAATTGGACAGGCGGGGAAAATCATATACCATCATGTTCACCATGACGTCGTTAACGAAGGCAATGCCCAGAACGAGGATGGTAGAAAAAATGAGGGGAGCATCCCTGTTTGTTCTGAAATTAGCAAGCAGTATCCACACGGACAGGAGTACTGGGATAGCCCAGGCGGGTTGCATTATGTACTGTATGATGGTGTCCCATAATTGAAAGCTTTGACTGAAAAGGATGACGCCAAATACTATGCCGGTAACGGCATAGTAGGCGTAATGGAATATACCCCGATTGTGCCTGAAATAGAATGTAATAAATTCAAGAAGAAACACGAAAATCAGCAGCAGAAAAAGGTATTCGAATTTTTTCAGGTAGTAAAAGTTATCAAAGAGAAGATATTTCACCTGTGTTCTGAGAAAGAAATAGAGGGCACAGAAAATCGTAAACAGTGAAAAGAACAGGTTTTCCCTGTCACGTGGACGCCTGATAAAAAAGAGTAGAAAGTAGATGCTGACGGTAAGATAGATCACCGGAAAGAAGGCATCAAAAAATTCTCGTGACAGCAATTCGGTGTGCATGGTGTGGTAATCCCCAACCTGGAAATTACCGGTATAAGGGCCATTCACGTATGAAAACAGCCCTTTCACCCTGATAGAGAGTACATTGTCCTTTCCCGGACGCAGCAGGGATACGGGCACCTGGTAGAGCCGTTTCACATCGTAGGCAGATTGTCCTCCCTCTTTAAAAGAGCCGGTCTGGCCGATGGGGGTGCCGTTAAAATATGCCCGGTCAACATCGATTATGGTGCCAAGCCGTATTCCCAGTGATTTTTCGGGAAGCTCAGAAGGCAGCTTTATGTGCAGGCGATACCAGCATATTCCCCGCCAGTTTTCGTAATGATCATTCCAGTTTGAGGGAAAGCTCACCCGTTTCCATGAGGAGTCATCGAAGGCGGGGTCACTGTACCGGGGGTTGTCACCCTTCTGCAGGCGCACAACCCGGGTGTTGTCAAATGATATGGTTTTTTCGTAATTGTGTATCACCAGCGACCCTGATGCCATGGCCAGGGTGAAGGGAATAACAGATAACACAACCAGGAGCAGTAATTTTTTCATAGGGGTACACCCGTAACACGTTATTATTGAAAGGACAGGTGGAAGTATCCCTCATTTATTAAAAATGGTCAAGATGTATACGGGACACCCCTACAGAAACTTCATGGAAAGATCAAAAGCGGTAACCGAGTGGGTTAATCCCCCCATTGAAATGTAATCAACCGGGATGTTTCGCAGGGCGAGAATTTTCTTCTCATCCATGTTTCCCGACACTTCGCTGCGGGCACGGCCGTTGATAGTGTTAACGGCTTCAATCATGGTGTTAGTGTCCATGTTATCCAGCATGATGATGTCAGCCCCTGCTTCTACCGCTTCTTCTACCTCTTCAAGGGTGGTGGTCTCCACTTCAACCTGGTAGGTGTTGCCGTGCTTTTTGCGCACCATTTCAACGGCGGCGGTGATGCCCCCTGCCGCCCTGATATGATTGTCCTTGATCATCACCATGTCAAACAGGCCCATGCGGTGATTGCTGCCCCCGCCGCAGGCTACCGCGTACTTGTCAGGAATTCGCAGGCCCGGGGCTGTTTTGCGGGTATCAAGGATCTGTATGCCTGTCCCCTGTAACAGGTCAACCACGTGGCGGGTGCGGGTGGCGATACCGGACATGCGCTGAATGAAATTCAATACCGTCCGCTCACCGCTGAGTATGGCCCGGGTGCTGCCGGTAATTGTTGCAACCGTGTCGCCGGGTTGTACGGGGCCCCCTTCCTCCCGGTTCACGGTGATGGCGATGTCGTTGTCCAGTTCACTGTACACGTATTCTATCATGGGGGAGCCGCAATAGATGCCCTCCTGCTTTGCCACGATGCGTGCATCGGTGGTATCCTTTTCTGTGAAAATGGAATCAGAGGTCACGTCCCCCCTTCCCAGGTCTTCGGCGAGGGCCAGGCGTATGATATCCCGTACATGGTCTTTTGTAAGCAGCATTATTTCTTTTTCTCCAGTAGTCGAATTTTCTTTTCAAGCTCCACCATCTCGTCCCGAAGCACGGCGGCTTTCTCGAATTCAAGGTTTGAAGCTGACTGCAGCATGTCCTCTTTCAGGCGGGCATGCAGCTCCTTCAGCCGGGCGGGGTCTTTTGTCCTGTATTCACGGCTGTAGTCGGCCACGTAGTCGGCAAGGGTGTCATCTGTATGATACTCCCGTTCGATGATGTCCCACACCTCTTTTTGAATTGTTCGGGGTGTTATATTGTGCAGCCGGTTGTACTCTGCCTGGCGTTCACGTCTTCGGCCGGTTTCATCGATGGCCTTCTGCATGGATGGGGTTACCCTGTCTGCGTACATGATCACGCTGCCGTTTTCGTTCCTGGCCGCCCGTCCCGATGTCTGGATGAGTGAACGGGCCGACCTGAGAAACCCCTCCTTGTCGGCATCAAGAATGGCGACAAGCGAAACCTCGGGAAGGTCAAGACCTTCACGTAACAGGTTGATGCCCACCAGGCAGTCAAACACCCCCTTGCGCAGATCACGAATGATCTCTACCCGTTCAATGGTCTCAATCTCGGAGTGCAGGTAGCGGGTCTGTATGCCCACCTCTGACAGGTATTCGGTGAGGTCTTCGGCCATCTTCTTGGTGAGGGTGGTGACCAGCACCCGTTCGTTACGCTGTACCCTTTTGCGCACCTCGCCGATAAGATGGTCCACCTGGTTGGTGGCCGACTGTATGGTGATCACCGGGTCAAGAAGGCCGGTTGGACGTATCACCTGCTCAACCACCTGTGCCGAGTCATCCAGCTCGTAATCGGCGGGGGTGGCGGACACGTAGACCACCTGGTCGATGATCTTCTCGAATTCACTGAAATACAGGGGCCGGTTGTCAAGGGCCGAGGGAAGACGAAAGCCGTGTTCCACCAGGTTCATCTTTCGGGAGCGGTCTCCCTCGTACATCCCCCGCACCTGGGGAAGGGTGACATGGGACTCGTCAACGATGAGAAGAAAATTACCCTTGAAGTAGTTGATGAGGGTGTTGGGTGGTTCACCCGGCTGGCGCCGGTCAACGATACGTGAGTAATTCTCGATACCGTTGCAATACCCCATCTCAAGCATCATCTCCATGTCATAACGGGTGCGGCTTTCCAGGCGCTGGGCCTCAAGCAGCTTGTTCTCTTTATTAAGCTCTTCAAGGCGCTGGTTCAGCTCTTCTTCTACCAGCCGTACCGTTTCTTTCATGGACTCGGGTGAAGAGACGAAGTGCTTGGCCGGGTAGATGTAAGTATACTCGTACCGTTCAAGCACCTGCCCGGTAAGGGGGTGGACACGGGACAACGACTCGATCTCGTCGCCGAAAAACTCGATGCGGACGGCATCCTGCAGGTAGGCGGGAAAAACTTCGACCACGTCCCCCCGCACCCTGAAAGTCCCCCTGGTGAAGGCCATGTCGTTGCGTTCATAGTGTATAGATACCAGCTTTCTCAGCAACTGGTCGCGGTCCTGCTCTTCTCCCGTACGCAGGCGGATGTGCATACGTTCAAACTCGGCGGGACTGCCAAGGCCGTATATGCAGGACACCGAGGACACCACGATGACGTCATTTCGTTCAAGTATGGAGGAGGTGGCCTTGAGGCGCAGCCGGTCAATCTCGTCGTTGATACTGGAGTCCTTCTCGATATAGAGGTCCTGGGAAACCACGTAGGCCTCGGGCTGGTAATAATCATAATATGATACGAAGTATTCAACGGCGTTTTCGGGGAAGAACTCCTTGAACTCCCGGTACAGCTGTGCTGCCAGTGTCTTGTTATGGGTGAGGACAAGGGTTGGTTTCTGCACTTCCTCGATAACCCTGGCCATGGTGAAGGTCTTTCCCGACCCGGTTACCCCCAGGAGGGTTTGTGCCCGCATGTCATTTTTAAGTCCATCGCTTAACTGGCGTATGGCCGTTGCCTGGTCACCGGAGGGCTTATAGGGTGATATGGCGCGGAATTGCTTATCATTCATGGGTACCCGTCCCCGTGGTGAATGGAGTTCCGTCCAGGATGAAAAAGCCGTATTCGGCAGTCAGGTTAGGGAAGAAACGGGCACGCCGTGACTGCCAGGTGCCGTTGGCGGAAAAATGCGCCTCCTTCCTGATGGGATAGCCGTGCTGCACGCAGAAGGAATGAAAATCCTTGATGGTGAGCAGGTGAATATTGGGGGTATTATACCACTCGTAGGGCAACAGCTTGTTTACCGGCATGGTTCCCCGCAGGGATATGTGAAAACGGATACTCCGGTGACTGAAGTTTGGAAAACTTATAATGGCGTTACGGGCAATGCGCATGGTCTCCCTGATCACCAGTCCGGGCCTCTTGGTGCTCTGCAGTGTCTGGTTGAGAATCACGTAGTCGAAAGAATTGTCGCGATAATCGGTGAGCCCGTCGTCGATGTCCCCCTGGTAGCAGTAAAGGCCCTTCTCCACGCACTGGCTTACCCCCTCGGAGGATATCTCGACGCCGAACCCTTCAACGTCACGTTCTTCCTGCAGCCGCTCAAGGAGCATACCGTCACCGCATCCCAGGTCAAGCACCCTGGATCCGGGAGTGACGTGTTGTAGTATTAAATCATAGCCTATCCGTGGATAATCCATTCTTTTTACGTACCCTCTCAAATTCCCTGTGTATGAAGTTTCGTATATCCCTTTCAAGCCTGGTGTTTGGCAGTAAAAAGGTGTCGTGTCCCTTGTCCGATTCGATTTCGGTAAACACCACGTGCTTGGCGTTTACCCGCAGTGACTTCACCAGTTCACGTGACTGTTCGCTTGGATACAGCCAGTCAGATGAAAAGCTTACCACCAGGTAGTTTGCCTTCACTTTTTCAAATGCCCTGAGAAGGTCGCCATCGAAGTCTTCTCTCAGGTCAAAGTAGTCTATGGCCTTGGTGATGTACAGGTATGAGTTGGCGTCAAACCTGTTCACAAAATGGGTTCCCTGGTGCTGAAGATAGGATTCCACCTGGAAGTCAAGGTCGAAGGTATACTTGAGAAAATCGGAGTCCTGCAGGCGGCGTCCGAATTTCTCGTGCATGCTTTTCTCGCTGAGATAGGTGATGTGTCCTATCATGCGTGCCAGTGAAAGTCCGTTTCTCGGAGGCGACCCGGTATAGTAATTGCCGCTGTTCCAGTCGGGGTCACGAAAAATGGCCTGCCTGCCCACCTCGTTGAAGGCGATTCCCTGGGCG
>CAZVRB010000113.1:0-10735 GCA_964629365.1 uncultured Leptospiraceae bacterium | reverse complement strand
AAGACCTGCCACCACCAGCCCACGTACGCCAACAGGGAGCAATTCACCGATCAACGTAGGTAATGCCTGGTCGGGATGGTCCATCGAGATCACTCCCTGCTGCGAAAGGCCGTAGGCAATAACACCTGGAATAACGAATATGAATAGTGGAAGTATTTTCAGAAAACCACCAAAGATGGTACCCTGCTTGGCTGTACTTATATTTTTAGCGGACAATACACGCTGCACAATGAACTGGTCGGTACACCAGTACCACACACCAAGGATGGGAGCACCGAAGATGATCCCTGTCCATGGAAAATCGGGGTCCGTTGCAGGCTTCCACAGGGTCATAAAACTGCTGCCGGCCACCTGCTCCATTTGCTGCCAGCCCCCCAGGTGTACCAGCCCGATAACAGTCACGGCAACCGATCCGCCAACAAGGACAAACATCTGTATCATGTCGGTATAGAGCACCGCCCTGAGTCCCCCTATTACCGTGTAGATGCCTGTTGCTATCACCACGATGAGTGCCCCAGTCCAGAAGTTTATTCCCATCAATGCCTCGAACACTATGCCGCCCGCGGCGATGGTAACCGATATCTTGGTGAGCACGTACCCCACAATGGATATTACCGCAAGGTACCACCTGGCCGCCTTCGAGTACCTCCGTTCAAGGAACTCCGGCATGGTGTACACGCCGCTTTTTATGTAAAAGGGCACAAACACCCATCCTAAAAGCAGGAGAATAAGTGATGCCAGTATCTCGAACTGGGCAACGGCAACCCCGCTGTCTGCCCCTGTGCCTGCAAGCCCCACCAGGTGCTCTGACCCTATGTTGGAGGCAAACAGTGATGCCCCGATAACAAACCAGCCGGTATTTCGCCCGGCCAGGAAGTAACCGGCAGAAGTATCACGGGTACCCGTTTCCGCCCGGGTCATCCACAGGGCAACTGCAAAGACTGCAAGGAAGTATATTCCGATCACAATCCAGTCTGGTGATGAAAGAAGACTCATGACGTTGCTCCTTTAAGTAGTGTATTACTTACGAAAGGTTTTTCAGGATAGCATATATATCTGTTTTTAGAAATAAAAATAATTTTCATGATGTTTTTCTTATTTTGCTTGCAAATTACTATATATATTTTCATAATTACAGAAAACTATCACAAGGGAATCCTATGAATACAATATACATTATTCTCATCGTTCTTATAGTCCCGATACTACTGGCATTGGTTGCTGTTATCATTTTTTTCGGCTATGTATTCCTGGTATACCCGCGGGTACGCTTTGAAAAAATGACTCCACTTACCGGTAAGCTGGATGGCAACTCCGAGGTAAAAACTGCAGGTACTACATCCTACCTGGTTAGTAACGGCCTGCCTTACCCTACAGATATGGAGAAGTCCAGCCACCCAGGCCAGTCATTGTCAGGAAAGGCATCCATGCGCTTTGACCCTGATGATATCGGTGAGCTTGAGAAATGGTACGAAGGCGGAGAAGAGAAAGCTCCATGGGAAAGTGTGACCATACCCTCATGCTATAACGCAGCCAATAGTGCACATACCAATTACCAGGGGTATACCTGGTACCGAATATCTTTTAAGCCCGGGTTTGCATATAAAGATCATCATTTTATCCGTCTCTGTTTCCAGGGAGTACTGCTGCGATGTAAAGTATGGTTAAATGGTCATTTACTTGGTGAACGTGAAGGAGGCTACACGCCTTTTTATTTTGATATTTCAGATAATATTAATTTTAAATCTGAAAATGTTCTGATCGTACGTTCGGATAACAGGTCAACACCCTTCTCTCTTCCACCTGAAATCCGGTCTGACCACAACCCTGGGTGGCATACATACGGCGGCATTTACCGTGATGTGCTGATTGAAATGATACCCGGTCAATATGTGTTCAAGTCTTCATTGAATGCCGTCAAAGAAGATGAGAACATAAAACTCGATATCGGCATGTTAACTCATAACTACACTGCAAAAAACAAGTATACTATCACCTGCACAGTTAAAGATCCAGATAACAGGCAGGTGGGGAAGCTCACTTTTGAGAACAGTTCACCCGTTGAGGTGTGCGAACATAATGGTTATATTCTTATTAAAAAACCTGTATTATGGAATCCCCAAAAGCCCCGGCTCTATTCCATGTCCATTAACATGACAGCTGCCGGTACTAAACAGAAGCTTTCGTTTAAAACAGGTTTACGCTTTATAAATGTGAACGGTACTGACCTGCTTTTTAATGGTAAGGAAATATTTCTAAAGGGCATCTGCAAACACGAAGATGATCCGGACCTTGGCCCCGTACAGACAAAAAAGATCATTTCAAGGGACCTTAACCTGATCAGGAAAATGAACGCAAATTACATCAGGCTTGCACATTATCCTCATCATCCCGATGAACTTCGTGCAGCCCGTGACATGGGCTTTCTCCTCAGCGAGGAAATACCGCTTTACCAGGCAGGTGCCGGGTTTACCGCCTGGTTTGAGGAAAAAAAGGGACTGAGACTTTTTCCTGCAAAGCTGTTCGGCCTGAAGCAGATGCATAACCATAAACTGATGATGAATTCTGCCAGGCAGCTTGTAGAAATGATTGAACGTGATCGAAACAATCCATCCATCATCATGTGGAGTATCGCAAACGAAACCTATGACCTGTTCGAAAGCGGCGGAAAGCTTTATAAATGGCTCAGGGACATATGCAGGCAGTTTGATCCCACCCGCCCTGTCACCATGGCTGAACTCACATATGACATTCCCATATTTGATAAGAACAGGCGTGCTATGAAACACATGGATGTGATCTCAATTAACTCCTACTACGGCTGGTATTATAGTAAAACATCACAGCTGGAGAAAATGATAGAAGATGTACATCAGCGGTTCCCGGACAAACCTGTTATCCTTTCCGAGTTCGGTGCCGATGCCGGTCCCGGAAGGTCTGACAGTGACGGCACATGGAAGGCCGAGCGGGTAGACTACGGGAAAACTTACTCAGAGGAATACCAGGAAAAGGTTATCACCGATTACTGGAACACCGTGAAGGACAAGTCATGGGTAACAGGTATATCACCCTGGGTTTTCTCTGACTTTTATAATACCTGGTTCCCCAACAACCCGATTCCCAACTTCAACCTTAAGGGCATAACTTCGGGTGACAGGAAACCCAAGAAGGCATATTTCGCACTGAAGAAAATCTATTCCGGTATTAAGACGTAACTAGCTTGAAAACAGGAGGGCACTGAACATGGAACGTACATTCGATTTCACAAAATTCCAGGAAAAGATATTTCCCGCATGGATTCAGCAATTTGTCTCCGGTGACAAAACAGGAGAGTATTCATATAAAATTGGCGGACCAACAAGCTGTTACGGTACCACCGATATGCTCATCAGCAGGTACATCATGGATGAACTTGACCTTAACGAATCAGAGAAGGACCAGTGGGCCTCGGTGATAAACCAGTTCCATGATGAGAAAACCGGCTGGTACAGAAAAAAATATACCATGCATCACCGGGAACATACCACCGCGTATGCCGTTGCAGCCCTCCACCTCATGGACCGGAAACCCCTGCAGAAATTGAAATGGAAGGACCCCATTCTTAAAGACGAGAAATCCATGGAGAAGTGGATTGAAAAGGTAAACTGGTCAATCATATGGCCGGGTTCACATATAGTATCAGGTGTGCCGGCAGTGCTCGCCATGACCAAAGAGGGTACTGATGAATTCTATAACTGGTATTTCAACTGGCTGGATGAGACAGCCGATCCTGACTCCGGTTTCTGGTGCAGGGGGCTGGTTCACAAACTTGGTATTATCAGCAAGCCCACCAAGCACGAGATGGGTGGTGCTTTTCACATGTATTATGTGTACGAATACTTTAACAGGAAATGGAAATACCCCGAAAAGATCGTAGATCATACCCTGAGATTACAACATGAAAATGGTCTATGGGATAAAGACGTCACCTACTGCATAGACCTTGACGGCATTTACTGCCTTACCAGGTCCTCCAGGAATGCCGGCGGGTACAGGGGTGAGAATGTACTGGAAGCAGTAGTAAAATACCTGGCCGAAGCAGAAAGAATTCTGAACAACGAGGATTTCTTCTTTGAGAAGTATACTAATTCTCATGTTCTTACCGGGGCACTTGCCGCCATAGCAGAATGCCAGAAATTCTATCCACACCTGGTAAAGACCACAAGGCCGTGGAAACAGTCACTTGATAAGGCATGTTTCATTTAATTATCGTATTACATTACAAAAGGAGAACATGATGACCACATCCGAAAAACTGAATAAATACTTCATACCCACAGGAATGAAATTCGGCTACGGGGTGGGCGATCTTGCCTTCAATATTCTGATCAATGCAACATCGTTATACCTGCTTTATTTCTTTACTGACGTGTTTATTATTGGTGCAGCTTCTGCCGGTCTCATTTTCCTGGTGTCCAAGCTATGGAATGCCGCAATAGATCCCTTTATCGGTTTCATGATAGACCGTACCAACACCAGGTGGGGGAAGAAACGACCATACATGCTGTTTGGTGCTGTACCCCTTGCCATATGCTTTTACCTTATCTTTGCCAACCCGGAACTTTCCGCGAGCATGCGCTTCGTATATGGTTTGGCCACGTTTTTACTGTTCAACTCCGTGTTTGCCATTGTGAACGTACCTTATGCCGCCCTCACCGCCTCCATGACACTTGACACCAACGAGCGTTCCGCCCTTACCGGCTTCAGGATGTCATTCGCCATAGTGGGTACACTTGTTGCCGCAGGTGCCACCAAGCCGCTGGTGGGGCTGTTCCCGGACGAGGCTACCGGTTTCAAATTCGTTGGTATTCTCTTTGGTATTATAGCTGCAATAATTATCATCATATCTTTTGCAACGGTGAAAGAAAGGGTGCAGCCCGCTGACGAGCAGGAAGAGCACAGCTTCGGCAGCAACATGAAAGCAATGCTTAAGAATCCACCTTTTATACTGCTTGTCCTTTCATTCTTTGTGACTGCCGTTGCTATTTATGCAACAGCTTCCACGGTTAATTATTTTTTCAAGTATAACCTCCAACGGGAAGAATTGATACCTTATGCCTTCCTGGCCCTGTTCGCCACTGCCATACTGGCAATCCCGGTATGGGTATACGTCTCGAAGAAAACCAGCAAAAAGACTTCTTTCATAACCGGTTTACTCATCTTTTCAGTCAGCCTGCTTGTAATATATCTGTATCCAGGCCTTACCCCTGTCATGTTGATATTTCTACTTTGTTTTGCCGGTATCGGCATGGCCACCTATTTCCTTTTTCCCTGGGCAATGGTTCCCGATACGGTTGAATATTCCGAATGGAAAACCGGGATACGACAGGAAGGATTTCTATATGGATTTTTTGTTTTCGGTCTGAAACTGTCACAGGCCTTTGCCGGCTTTGTTGCAGGATTCGCGCTGGATTCTTTTGGTTATATTCCCAATACTATACAATCCGCAACTACATTATCAGGTATCCGTTCACTTATGACCATTATACCATGCGTACTTATATTGTTTGGTATTTTGTTTCTTGTATTTTACCCGATAAACGCACAGATGCACGCAAAAATGCTTGGTGAAATTGACACAAGGCAGAAAAACAATTTATAATGAAGGAGAGGGATATCTAATTGCGTATACTTGAAAAAACAGCAAAAGCCATAGCAGACAGTCAGTACGAAAATGTTCCAGGAGAAGTTACCCTGTTCGTGTCTTCCATAGCAGAATCAGGACAATCTATTGCGGCAATGGTTGAAATAGACAGCACCAGGTATATCATGGTTACCGGCAAGGGTGCGCTTTCAGATGAAATGAAGGGAAATCCCGGCAACGGCTACCTGCTCTGTCCTCTTTCCACTCATAATCGACTTGTATTAAACCGTCACTTTCATTTTACCTGCCCGGTTGCTCGCGGTAGAACCGGTGCGTCAATCGGACTTGGTGACCGTCTCGGCATTGCCACCCCGGGTCATATAAAAGCTGTTCAGAACAAGGATGTATTTCCCGTTTTTGCCCAGCAGAGTATACGTGAGCTTAATCTTACCGGTAGAACATACACAAATGTGCTTAATGATGCGGCATTTGCCGTGTTCCAGGAAGGTTACAAAATCGGCTACGGGGCGGACGCGGATCACCTGAAAGATGTGGATGATATTAAATCGGCTATTGAACTTGGTTTCAGCATGATTACCCTTG
Organism: uncultured Leptospiraceae bacterium; assembly: GCA_964629365.1. GTDB lineage: Bacteria > Spirochaetota > UBA4802 > UBA4802 > UB4802 > M55B154. The sequence continues at coordinate 4,509 of CAZVRB010000113.1, read as the reverse complement.
ATTGTTCTGATCATATAAACCAGGACGTGTCCAGTACAGATCTATCTTCTACAAGCAGGCTGTACAAGCAGGTACCCGATGATCTTCGCCAGGTATACGAAAGCAGGTACCTTGATAAAACCTTTGAAGTGGGTAATGCCAGCCTGACTTACACCAGTAATGACCTTGCAGTAATTGTATTAACATATCACAGGGCACTTCAATTTATCATGCAGGTATATGAACAGTACATTCATGATACAAATGGTACCATTGATTTCGAGATATCAATTGATGAAACACAGACACCAACCACCCCACAGGCCCACTATTTAATTGCAAATGAACTATGCCTGGCAAAGGTTTCATGTACAAGTCTTGCACCCCGTTTCTGTGGTGAATTTCAGAAGGGTATTGACTACATGGGAGACATCGGGCAGTTTGAATCAGATCTTACCATACACGCGGCAATCGCCGATCATTTTGGTTACAGGCTCAGCATACACTCGGGAAGTGATAAATTCAGCGTGTTCCCGTTAATTGGCAGTTATACGTCAGGAAGGTTTCACGTTAAAACTGCAGGCACTAACTGGCTTGAAGCGGTTCGGGTTATAGCTTCAAAAAATCCCTCTCTGTACAGGGAAATGCATCAATACGCACTGGATAATTTTCATGAAGCGGTAAAGTACTATCATGTTGACACCACAATTGAAGACATAGACCCCCTTGATACAATGACAGATCGTGCACTCGTTGATTACATGGATGAACCGAATGCCCGTCAGCTTATGCATATTACCTATGGAATAATATTACAATCGAAAGATGATACAGGCAAATACTTGTTCAGAGACAGGATCTTTCAAACCATGACAGGCAATTATGTGGACTACAAGAATAATCTTATGAATCACATTGGAAAGCATTTAGAACTTCTTGGGATTCAGTAAATAACAAGTTGATCTATTGTAAGGGAAATATTATCTTTATCCCCGATTCTTGTAACTTATCAGTATCAATGGTGCCTTTAAGCTGATCAACAAGTATCCAGATAAATGAGATTACGAAATAGATTACAACAATTTTCGTGGATGATGATACGGGTGTAATGCCAGAAAGATCTTTTCTCATCAAACTCTTTCCTTCTCTTTTTGTTAAATAAATATCATGAACAGTAAACACTGGCAATTACTTTACAAAAAAATACCCGAATGAATAGTATATTTCATGACGTTGAAACTTATTAAATACTATTGCTAAGGGACCGGCTACAATGATGGACACGATAATACCATTTCTCATAATACTATTACTGTTGCCGTTAGTATACGTTTATATGAGAAAAAGAAAACGTGTATGGACACAAGTATTACATGAATCTATTCAATACCACAGGTATCACCTGATAATGGCAAGAGAGAACCAGCTATTATCATCTAAGTCACGTGAAATTTCCCGGGGAATGCTTTATGTCATTGACCGTCAACTGAAGAATGATTTCAACCGTAAGCAGGTTAATCTGAAGGGCTTTTTGAAATCAATAATCGGTGCGGGAACCTCCCTGCAGCTTAGTGCCGAAATCCATTACCAGATTATGAGATTTCATTACGATATTGACGAAATAATCATCAGGCTTTATATTACTTTCAGCAGTACACTTTATCGTTTATTTTTTCTTAACTCGTTATTGTTACCACTGAGCATTCTCTTTATGGATATACTCAACCTGGCATCTCTAATCAGCAGGCGAAAATCCGGTCCTTTATGCCTGTTCAGAGATATTATTAAACAGATTCAAAATGATAAGATATGTCAATAACCTGTGAATAAAGGCTATTTAGTAATATAATACTAATTAAACATTACTCCGAAATCTTTCAACTCTACAGGGTCCATTACATCCAATGTATACTGTGGTAACGCGTCTGCCATCGGAACCCCGATAATATTCATTCCATTTACACCAGTCATTAGTCCTGACATCCCGTCATACAGAAGTTCAATGGCTTTTCTTCCAAATCTCTGTCCGAGGTTTATATCGAAGGCGTTTGGCTTTAAACCTCTTAACGAAAAGCCAATGTTGGTCTGACGTATACTGCTTATGGGGCACCCAAGACCATTTGAAAGAAAACGCTGTATGATAATGCCTGCACCGCCAAGTTTCACATTGCCATGTTCATCATATTCAGGTTCTTCGGTCAGCATTGCTTTTAACACGGTATCATCACACTTTTCAGAAATCGCATTCCTGTAAACCGGGTCGGACGTATTAATATTGATGCCTTCTGATACGATAACATTTGCGAATCCTTTATCCTTTTTTAACGCTTCCACCCTGTCAATGAGTGCCTGTAATTCAAAAATCTTTTCAGGTACAAGTATGATATCCGCGTTAATGGCGATCCCGGTTAGAAACGCAAGCCATCCCGCCTTACGACCCATTATTTCATTTACCGACACCCTTGCATGAGTTTCAGCTGATACCGAGGTACTCATGAAAGCTTCCCTGGCAAAATCTATTGCTGTATTTGCACCCAGCATCCACTCTGTGCAGCTTATATCATTATCAATACTTTTAGGAATTGCTATTATTGGTATACCTGTTTCATGAATACCAAGTGCAGATTTTACAGTATCATTGCCTCCGGTTGCAATTATGGCATCGATATTCAATTTTTTTAAATTGTTCTTTATCTTTTCCGGGGCCCACGATACGTTTTCATCACTGAATGGTGCAAATCGGGATGAACCAAGTATTGTACTTGGTGCATGAAATATTTTACCGGCATCATTTATATCCATTTCCAGGCAGTAATCTTCAATAGTGTCAGCAGCCAGTCCCTCAAATGCATGTTTTATTCCTATAAACCGGGCATCATATTTCTTCATACCGTGAAGTATTGCCCGTGAAATAGCTGAATTAATTCCTGCCGAGTCTCCACCACCTGTCACAAACGCAATATTCATTACATCCTCCATTTTGCGATATATAATATACTATATATCGATAACGACTTATACTGTAAACTACTTTTTCAGAAAACCGATAATGAGTGAGCATTCACTCTATGTTTACATTATTTTTTGTCAACTATTATTAAATTGTAATATTAATGTATTTTATTACAATCACTTGAAATTTACTCAATAATATATTATTTAAAGGTATTCATGTAACAGGTGAGTGATATCAGTGAAAAAACTTTATATTTTAAAAGCTGGTACATCGTTAACCCGGGTAATAAGATCTGAAGGAGATTTTGAAAAGCTGATCATTAGCAAATCAGGTATACCGGGTTTGAGTTGCGAAATAATTACAAACTTTTCTTATTATCATTACCACATACCACCTGATGCTGGTGGATTTATCATTACCGGATCACACTCCATGGTAACAGATACAAATCATTGGATTACCCAGCTTTCTGGTATGATAAGAGAAATACTGAAGTCAGGTGTTCCCCTTCTTGGAATTTGTTTTGGCCATCAGCTTATTTCAAGCGTAATGGGAGGTGAAGTCAATACCATGGATTCTGGCATGGAAATCGGTACTGTTAATATACGAATAACATCTGAAGCAAAAGATGATGTTTTATTCAAGCATATGCCAAATTCTTTCAATGCCTTCGCATCTCACACACAGACAATTACATCACTTCCCGGAAGTGCCAGGTGCCTCGCAGGTAATATTATTGAAAAGAACCATGCAGTATGTTATGAACCCGGCAGGGTCTGGGGTGTCCAATTTCATCCCGAATTTACTAATAATGTTATGAAAGAATACATACACCACTTTCACAATAATATTATCTCTTCAGGAGGGAATCCGCATCGAATTCTAAACAGTTTAAAGCCTGATACTCATGGAGAACTTTTACTCAGCGAGTTCTGTAAATTATGCCAGGTTATTTGAATTTAATCTAAACATTCTCTCTTTTTGCTTGCAATGTCTTCTTTACGATTATACACTTCTTATGTTCAGTTTAAAAATTGGAGATAGTAATGCAATTTAATCCAAACGTTGACAGGTTTCATAAATGCGATATAGTACTATTATGTGGTCTGTATGGATCGGGTAAAACTGAATTTGCCATAATGAATTTTAAAGAAAAAGAACGATATCGTATAAGCAGAACCGAACTCAGAAAATTGATGTACGAAATGACAAATTTTGGAGAAAATTTTTCTTCATCGTCTTTTAATGAAGAGGATGATGTTCTGGTCAAACATGTTGAGCGTAAAATCCTTGAGCACTTTCTCCATAATAAGAGAAAGGTTTTAATTATTAATACGTTTATGACAAAAAAATCCCGGCAAAGGTTTGTAAAACTTGCCCGGGACATGAACAGAACCATTGGGGCAATATTTCTTGATATTCCCCTTGATAAATGTATAGAACAAAGCGAAAGTAGAGCCGCTCACGTCCCCCCTAATGTTATTAAAGTTTTACATGCACGTAAAGAGTTGCCGGCCAAGTCAGAAGGCTTTGATGACGTGTTGATAATTGACGATTTTGAAATATAAATGCCC
>CAZVRB010000112.1:0-10950 GCA_964629365.1 uncultured Leptospiraceae bacterium | reverse complement strand
CTCCGCGTGATATCTTTATTAATAGTTATTCATCCCCTGGAACCCTGTCAGAGTGCTTTTCCCAAATGATATTTGAATCTGCATCAAATTATGAATGATAAAATAAAATTATTGTTGCCTTAATGATTTGATTTTTTAATGGTGAGAACCGAAAAATACGTTAAAATGTTAACCATCAACATTCACATGAAAGGAAAAATAATGAAAAAAATTCTTCTTCTATCGTCCATACTTACTATCACAATTATTGCGGCATTAATTACATTCAATCATGATGCGGTACTCAAGTATGTGAACCCTGAAACAACGCTGGAAGCATCAACTGTTGCAAAAGTTGAAAAATCAGATAATAACTATTCATATCCCGAATTCTACAGGGGTATTTACCTTAACAGTTACTCAGGAAGAAATATTGAAAAGTTATCCAGTTTTATCAGTGAAGCAAAAAAAGCAAATTTTAACACGCTGGTTATAGATGTGCATAATACCAGGAATAATTCCTGTGTAATACCAAAAGAAAATGTTGATTACATTTTATCAAAAGGTTTCCATCCTGTAGCCCGTGTAGTAGTTTTTACCGACGGATTGAGAAAATATCCAGTTCCCCGGGCGTATATTGACGGCAAAATTGAAATTGCCCGAAAAGCTGCCGCCATTGGATTCAAGGAAATACAGTTTGATTACATCAGGTTTAACGATCATGGTCATTTAAAACATATAGGCCTGAATGAAAGGTATGAGCTGGTAGAAGGTTTTCTAAGAGATGCCAGGGAAGCATTAAAGAAATATAATGTCAAAACAGCTGCTGATGTGTTTGGCCGGATACCTCTGAACAAACGAGACTTTATAGGTCAAAGAATGGAAGGACTGGATAAAGTTGTAGATATAATATGCCCCATGGCATATCCGTCACATTACACCTGGAGCAAAAAGCTGATGTCAGATCCCTATCATACGGTTTACATCACATCAAAGAATGCCCGGGAACGTACGAAGCACGCTGAAATCGTCACCTACATCCAGGCTTTTAATATTAAAGTTTCAATTTCAGGTATGTCATTCAGCAAGTACATGACTGAACAAATCAAGGCGTGTCATGATGCTAAGATTAAAGGATTTATATTCTGGAACGCGTCACAGAGTTACGACCTTCCATTTGCCGCTACACGCCAGTTTTATAACGATTATGCTAAGAAAATATCTCAAAAAGAAGCTGACACGGGTAAGGATGAAAATGCTATTTAATATAACAGTATCCTGTTTAATCCTCCTTTGATACTGTAAATGCAGCCTTTCTTTCTTTAATATCATATGCCATGGTTACTTCTACCATGGTACCCGGGTCAATCTCGAAATATACGTAATTCGGACGGGGCTGATGAATATTGTTAACTTTTACATAACGCTCTTTCTTTGTATCCAGCACCCACTTCTCAAGTATGAGCAGATGCCTGTTATGAGTGAGCTTCGCCTCGAAATATTTCTTCTGTGACTCAAGGCCGATAGTTGTTCTGCCAATGTCAACCTTATCTATAAATACCCGGTAATATGACCGCTGATCCTCGTCAGGGCCGGGTATGGATTCATCAAAGGTAATCAATTTAAAATTATATTCACGCGCCCTTTCCGGTTCAACAGGCTCAAAGGGCTCACCGGGCTCAAGCCGGGGTTTTTTTTCTGGAACGGTCTTGCATCCCTGGACTGACAGCAATGCAACACATAACACAAGCAATAGTATGCTACCTTTTTTCATCTTGCCTCACTGATTTGTATCATATAGGGATTATCGTAATTCTCAATTACGGATTCTACAATAATATAACCGCTTTTGTCCACCATTTCGGAAAAAACATGTTCGGTTTTCCCGCTTACTTCTACAGTTTTAATAATATATCCCAGCGGATCTGTAACGGAAACGGTAAATGACCCTCCTTCTATTCCACTTATCCTGAACTCTTTTCTTGATCGTACAGGATATTTTAAGAGGTAATAATCCCTGTCACCACGGTAGGACAAAAACCCGGAAAAATTGTCCCCCCGAACAGTAACCGCTGAATCTTTATCATCGTTTGGTTCACGATCCTGCAGGTTTGCAATATTCACACGAAATACTGCCAGGCTGTACGGAAGATCATTACTATACTGACCGCGCTTTCCCATTACCTTTACATAGATATCACCTTCACACCAAGCGTTGGGATAAATTTCTTTTTCTCCTGATGAACCATTATCAACTTCGAACAATTCTTTTCCTCTCTCATCTTCCACAGTAAATGACACATCCATTGCATCGGGAGGGGCAACAGATATCCTGAAATAGTCTGCCATTGTTCCAGATTTATAGATGTAATAATCGATATCGCCATCGGGAAAAATTGTTCCAGAGATTGACTGACGCAACATCATGGTAGCATTGGTTCTCTTATTATTGGGTTCCATTTCAAGACCAGCGTCATATTCCCTTGTATTGAGTGAAAGCATGTAGGGAACCTCGTTATTTGACTGGTAATCAGCCGAGGCTACCATAATGTAATAGGTGCCAGGCTCCTGCAGGCCCGCGCCCCTTATCATCTCACCTTCATTATTCGGTGACGCGTCTGCCATTCCCAGTTCATTGCCCTGCCCGTCAAAAAGCGCAAGTACGCAGTTTATGCCCGGCACGCCGGTTATCTCAACATCGCACAGGAGTGGGAGAGTCACAGTAGAGTCAATGCTGAAGGAAAACCAGTCTTCCTCTCTTGACTGGTGCTGGGTATCTTCATTCAGCTTGTTAAAAGAGGGGGAGTAAAATCCTTCCATACCAATTCCCGAAGAAACAGGGTTCGCTGCTAACCTGGAATCGTTAGGTTCGCATTCATAATCCACCAGGTGCTCTGCAATGACAAGAAGCCTGTAAGGTATTTCCTTTTCTGCCCTGGGTACATCCCTGTTACCATGACTTATTTCAAAATACAGAATACCCGGCCCTGCACATATCCCCCGCATTCTTTCAGGCGATGATTTTCTTAAATCATCAATGTATTTTATCATAACCGGGCCGCTAACGGTGTCCTTCCAGACACGTATGGCATGGTTTACACCCCTTACTGGTGATAACTGAATATCAAGATGAACGTTTTCATGAAGCTTAAGAACATAAAAATCCCTGTCTTCCACTTCCTGGATATACCCTTCTATGGGATTTCCGGCTGATATTTCATTTGCCGTAGAGAAAGTGTTATTAGGTTCAGTTTCGACTGGAACATCTTTTTTGCAGGCAGAGAAGATCATAAGCCATGTCATTATAACGCAGGTAAATATATAAGCAGAATACTGTCTTTTCATACCACCATCAATGTATATTTTTTATTAGATACCCCAAACACCAGATATATTACCTGCCCGGCCACCTTTGAGTCAAGTTACATTTTACCATTTAGGATGTTTCAATTGTTTTTTTATTGACCATTGATAATGAAAGCAATTATAGTTTAGTGTCATTTTCATTTCAATAATTGATCTTTGAGGTAAACCTGATGGCGCAAAATGAACAGGAATTTACAAGAATAGACCAGATGAAAGAAAAGATAAAAATTTTTCTTGATGAAATCTACCTTGGTGAGCATACCTATAACCTGATATATACGAAACTCATAAACGCAGTCAAAGTCTTCATCGTCGCCTCCAGGAAATTCGTAAAAGACGATTGTCCCACCAAGGCTTCATCCATTGCCTATACCACTATTATTTCTCTTATCCCAACCCTAACAGTAGCACTAACCTTTTTTTCAGTCTTTTACGGGGTGGGTGACAAAAAAGATGAACTCTTCCGCCGTATAACCCTCTTTATGATAGAACATAATATTAAACTTAATATTGATCCCTTTATTCAAACAATCACAAGTCTCATAGAAAACGCGGGTAAGATTGGGGGAGTAGGCGCCGTCGTGCTTATATTCTCTGCAACCGCAGTGTTGCGGACACTGGAAAAGTCATTAAACGATATATGGAAAGTAAAAAAAAGCCGGTCTATTTTCATGAAAATTATCTTTTACTGGGCCGCGTTGACCCTTGGCCCCCTTATGCTGATTGCCGGCACAACCGTTGCAACAAAGATATCAACCGCCTTCTCTGCCCCACAGTATTTCGCCATGTCTCATAGCAACAACAATCACTGGGTGGTGGGAAACAAGGCCTCCATCATGTACAACGACAAGAATAATCTTGAATTCACAATGCTTAAACCGGAAATTGTCAATTTCGACAACCAGAGGGTATTCTCATATGATCCCGATGAAAAAGATTTCAAATCCGAAGAATATCGAATCGAACAATTTGAATATAAAAGATCAACCCTTCGTGATATCCAGTTTATTGATAATCATGGATGGATTGTTGGGAAAAGTGGAATAATACTATCCACACTGGACAAAGGCAAAACATGGATGCTTGAAAAATGGGGAACCTTCAATTTCAATGATATCCATATGGTAAACAAAAACAGGGGGTTTATAGCCGCTGATAACGGGTATGTTCTGAAAACTACTGACGGGGGCCAGACATGGCAACCACTTGAATGGGATATTCGATCGGGTTTCAATTCTATTAGTTTTTCAGGTACCAATGGAATAATCGCGGGTGATAACGGTCATGTGTTGCGAACAATCAACGGTGGTGAGAACTGGGATCTTCGCCAGCTCGATCAGGCAAAAAGAAAAAGACGATTTGTCAACCTGAATGACAGTTTCATACTGAACTCTTCAACCATCTGGCTTGCAGGAAATGAAGGCGTACTGCTTGTTTCAAAAAATGGCGGTCTCACCTGGAAAGCCACCAGGTTCCGGGAGGATAATTACTACACCGTTTATTTTCATAACCAAAGGGAAGGATTTGCAGCAGGTGATGACGGCACCCTGCTATATACCAGTAATGGTGGTAACAACTGGAATCGTAAAAAACTTCCTGGAAATCGCATAAATTCAATTGGCATGAACAACGGAAACCTGTGGTGTATTGGCGACAAGGGAATGCTGATGCACTCGATCGACCTTGGAAAAACATGGACAGGCATAGAGGGAACCAGCTTTGTTATTATGCTGCTGAATTTTTTCGCACCTTTCATTTTCATATGGGCATTGTTCATGCTGATGTACATAGTGTTGCCCAACACAAAGGTTCCAATGAAACCATCAGCCATAGGGGCAGCATTTACCGGTGGCATCTGGGTAATATTTATACTTCTTTTTATATTTTACATCAAGGGGTTTGCCCGTGGTACATTTGCTATTTACGGATCACTGGCGGCATTTCCGCTGTTTTTGATCATGGTGTACGCATCAGCGGTTATAATCCTGTACGGGGCAGAGGTTTCTTACACCTTGATGAACCCACTCAGCTACAGAAATCTGAAACGGGCCCTCAGTGACAGAAAAGATCTGCATATCTATTCTGCCATTGCCATCATTACACATATACACGCCAGGTTCCAGAAAGGAAAGGGGTCCTCATCTTTCAAAGAGCTTCTTCCCATCAGCATGAACGATTACGAAGAACTGGACTACTTTATACAGATGTTCATAAATGAAAAACTACTGTTACAAACCGAGGACAACAGGTATATCCCGGCTACGATGGCGGATCATGTTTCTGTTCTGCAAATTGTTGACATTGTGTATGATGTTACCCTGAAAATTCCCGGCAGTAAAACCGACAGGTTAAAAAAACATCTCAAGGACATCTTCAGCCGTATGCAGAAATCAAGGAAGGATATTCTTAAAGGGGTATCAATTCAAGACCTGGTAAACGAGGTAAACCGGTAATCAACTCTTACCTGGTAATTATCCTGAAAATGAAAGGGATGACCACCTTTTCACCTTCAATCTCTTTGGGAACTTTTCCAAAGTTTTTTGACAACCGTATGGCGTCCAGGCAGGATTCATCCAGTGGTTTATGCCCCATTGAGTCAACAATCACTACGTTCTTCACCTCACCCTTCCTGTCCATGGTAAAGTAGAGCTTTATCTCCTGGCTGGGAAATGCCATAATCCTGAAATGCCCGGGGGCGTACCCCTGGATGCTGGCATTTGCTGCCATCGGCGGATGCCAGTTTGAGGCAATTTTATCTTTCATCTCTTTGAAATACTTAAAAGGTTTGAATTTCTTTGTGTTAAAAGAGAACCTTCCATCATTGGTATAATAGATCGCGTTTTTAGGAGTGATATCATATTTATCCGGAATAGTGGTAAAATCCCTGCTTCCGGTTGCCCCGTATACCCCGGATGAGACTTCTTTCATAATATTAATAATGATTTCGGTATTGTCATTGAGAAGTAATGCCCTGTCCTTTGACGCGCTGCTGCTTTGTGTTACCGCTCTTCCCCTGCTCTTTGAGCCTTTTTTGAGCCTGAAATCAAGTGCATTGTTCAACCACCTGTTTCCCTTCTCGCTGGTGATATGTCCCTTCGCTGTTGAAGATTTTTCCGAGAGGAGTGTCTGCCTGTCCTGAATAACTTTATTGTCTTCGTTAACATTGACAATAATGTCCCTTCCCCCAAAGGCTTTTTCCCTCATATTTTCCCGTTGCAGAATACTCTGATAGTCAGGCATCAGCATTCCGGTAACGATAACCGCATGAAGGAACAGTGACACGAAAAATACCAGTGTGAATTTTATTTCAGCCTGTTGTTCCATTTCTCTATTGCTTTTCCCCGTACCCGGGTTGAGGAATCGTAAATCCCGGTAAGCATATTTTCATAATTGCGTGAAAACTGTACACCTCTGCGTGAGGTCATCATACGGCATGACTCGATGAATTTATCAAATCTTGGAGTCTCTGCCAGGGCATTATTATTATACCATGTAAATGGCGGTACAAAATCAGGTGTAAGTGATCCACCATGTATGATCATGGATCCTGGGCCCATAACAGAACCGGTATTTATAAGAGTTCCAATACTGGTCATGGTAAAATCGCCTATAAACGCACCTACTTTCAGCAATCCTGTATTCACCCTGCCCTCGCCCATGGTAACTTTTACCGGGGTATAGTTGTTTTTCAAATCAGAATTGCTGGTAAGAGCGCCCAGGTTTACCCATTCTCCAATAAAAGAATGTCCAATAAATCCATCATGGTACTTATTTACATATCCCTGAAGTACTGATTCTTCAATTTCACCACCAATTCTGCACTGGGGACCAAAAGAACAACCCTCCCGGATCTTGGCACCGGTCACCAGTGTATTTTCACCAATACTGCATGGACCTTCTATGCGGGTGAATGAAGCAATCTTTGCACCTTTTTGAATGAGTATGGGTCCCCTGGAACAATCGCACACAACGAAAGGATCAACTTCTACCCCCTGCTCTATGTACAGGCAGGATGAGTCTCCTATCACGGTGATGTGTTCAGACGGTTGTCTTTCAAAGTCCGGCGGGTATGCCCGTATATCATCAATAATAATGCCGGCATTCCCGTCCACAAGCTCCCATAAATTCTTTATCCACCTGAAAGGAACCCGTTCCTCCTTCTTGACATGAAGGGAATCAATAAAATCCAGGATATCACTGTTTGAGTTTATGGTCAGTTTTTCAGGAAAATTCTCATTATCAAGGTGTAGCAAAAGTGGAATATCTCCCGACGCGTATAACACGTTTTTCTCCAGCGAATACTTGTCAATAAAGGGGATACAACGGGCGTTAATGAACACGATATCCTTTGCCTTGTCCGGCAATTGCAGATTTGAATTTATGTTATATTCGCTATACCTTTCACTGAATACCTCTGCAACCATATCCCTTGAATATAAATACATTGAACAGCTTTTCCTGGCTGCAAGATATGAATCTACCCATTTCCCTATCCGCTCACCCATCGTATATGCGCCTGTACGCAAATCCCATACCGGGCGGGTAAGGGTGATTGGATAAAAATCATCAACCCGTGTATCTTCAAAAACTACTATTTTCATTACCTGCTTCCGTTAAATCCCTGATCATTTTGTATGATACATTATTAATAATGTTGTTACATTGTAAACTTACGCATGCTGAACATTACTGTCAAGTGAATACAGGAATGGCCACCAAGTGGTGGCCATTCTATCATGCTATCTATGCATGTGTTCAGAATCTATTCTTCTTCAAGCTCTTTTTTTCGATCTTCTATTACCTTTTCAGCAATCCTGCCTGAAATAGGATCATAGTGGGAAAATTTCATTTCAAATGTTGCTTTACCACTGGTCATTGCCCGCAGGTCGATTGTATATCGCAACATCTCGGCAAGTGGTGCCTGTGCCTTTACAACAGATATGCCACCGGTATCATTTTCATCCTTGGTGCCCATCCCCAGTACTTTTCCCCGTCTGCTGGTAATATCATTGAGTATGTCACCCATGTATTCTTTATCAACGAAGATCTCCACTTCCATGACCGGTTCAAGAAGTATGGGTCCGGCAGCTTCCATGGCCTTCTTAAGGGCCCCCCTGGCCGCAATCTTAAATGACATCTCTGAAGAATCGACCGGATGATAGGAACCATCATACAGGTCAACGGAAACATCAACAACAGGATACTTTGCCAGAACACCTTCCTGCATGCCTTCCTTGAGACCTTTCTCAACACCGGGTATATAGCCCCGGGGAACAGAACCACCAACGATACTGTCAATAAATTCAAAGCCGCTGCCCCGATCAGTAGGTTTTACCCTGATATATACTTCACCAAACTGACCATGCCCGCCTGACTGTTTTTTATGCTTGTACTGGGCATCAGCATTTTTGGTAATTGTTTCCCTGTATGCCACACGGGGCTCAGATGTAACAAGCTCGATCTTGTTTTTTTCTTTAATTGACTTGAGAATAATATCCAACTGCATCTCGCCCATACCTGAAAGCAGGGTCTGTTTCGTTTCAGGATTGAACTGGTAGGTGATAGTAGGATTCTCGTCGGTTATCCGTGAGAAAACCTGCCCTATCTTGTCCTCGTCACCCTTTTTAGCTGATTCAACAGCGTAAGAAAAAACCGGATGGGGAAGCTTGATTAACGGTAAAATCACCGGGTGCTTGCTGTCACAAAGGGTTTCCGCGGTAGCGGTTTTTTCCAGTTTGATTACCACTCCAATATCACCGGCAGCAAGCTTTGGGACATCATCATTAGTGTGGCCAATGGTTGTATGCAGTTTCGATATTCGTTCTTTTTCATTTTTATTGGCATTGAGTACTTCTGAATCCGGGAGCAATGTACCGGAGATAACTTTCATAAAGTTGAATCGTCCGGCGTACTGATCGATGTATGTCTTCCAGACAACAGCGCTGAATGGCGCATCATCTTTCATGGTCACGATAACTTCCTGGTCATGATTATCAGGATGATACCCTTTGTACTCTTTTCCAACGACCGGGCATGGAACAAAATCCCGTATCACGTTCAGAAGGTTTTTAATACCAATTGATTTCATGGACGAACCGCAAATTACCGGTATAAGGTTACACCTTTCCACCTGTTCTTTCAACCCGGTTCTTATCTGTTCTTCGGTAAGTGTCTCACCTTCGAGAAATTTTTCTATAAGTTCGTCGTCACCCTCGGCAGCAAGCTCAACAAGGTTTGACCGTTCAAGTTCAGCCAGTTCCTTTATATCAGCGGGGATATCAGTCACCTGGACAGTCTTGCCCCCGTCCTTTGGACTCATGGCTTTCATGTCAATTATATCTATAACGCCCTTGAATGACTCGCCTTCTCCCTGCGGCAGGCACAGTGTTGCAGTGCTTGCGCCAAGCTTGGTTTTAATGTTTTCAATTATATTGTCGTAGTTCGCCCTTTCCTTGTCCATCTTGTTCACGAAAATAAGGCGGGGAATGTTATTCTCTTCAAGGTAACGCCAGACCTTCTCTGTCTCTATCTGTACGCCATCAGCAGAATCAACAACTATGATGGCAGCTTCCACAACCTGCAGCGCCGCCCGCTCTTCCCCCACGAAGTCGGACATACCGGGGGTGTCAATAATGTTGATCTTCGTATCATCGGTCTCTACAAAACCCAGCGCGCTTCTAATTGATATCTGTCTATTTTTTTCCTCGTCATCATAATCAGAGGTCAGACTGCCATCATCAGGTTTTCCAATCTTATCAATTTTCCCACCGACAAAAAGCATTGCGTCAAACAGCGTTGATTTTCCCGTACTACTGTGCCCCACTATGGCAACGTTGCGCACCTGCTCAGTGGTATATTCTTTTAGCATTAGTTAACCTCCGAAATTAATCCGTTAAAATTTAGTAAGGATGTCTTATCATGAAGTTCTGAAAATCAGGCTGTTAACTTAAAATGATGTTATTTTTTTGTAAAGTATTTTATTTAAGGCTTTTTTGAAGCATCCTGTCATAATTCAATTATTGTTGACTACAATCATCAAATCCATTTAAATACAAAAATACAGCATGTACTACCGTTTCCGATTATTCATTTCAGGGGCCATACATGATAATCCATACCCATCGCGTCCTTCAACTGTTACTGCTCATCCTCATCATACCCTCAAGCGCAGTACCGTTGTTCCCCGAGGTGTACGAGGCGTCCACCCTTCACAACGCTGTTTCACGAAGTGAGACGGTGCTTGACCTCTTTTATCACAGGTGGAGCCAGATGGAGTCACGGGAGCAATACTTCGATACATACCTGAAGTTAAACTGGGTAAAAGACTTCAACATCAACACCTATAACAGCGGTTCCGATGAATACGAACCGGTGGAAATGACCCTGGTACGCACCTACAGCAGCATGACTGTAAGCTTTCCCCTCACCGGCACATACAGTGGAAAAAATTCCAGGCAAAGGCTTGCGGACGGGGCGGCCTACATCCCACCGAAATCCGAACAAGATACACAAACAAGGGAAACACTCTTCAACCCCCGCAGCCTGGTGTTCGGTTTTACCGCCACGGGTTTTCACTACGGCTTGACCCGCAAGGCGGAGATTGAC
>CAZVRB010000111.1:0-11399 GCA_964629365.1 uncultured Leptospiraceae bacterium | reverse complement strand
GTTGATTTGTTTATTTTCGTTTCGTCAGGGTATTTTATCAGTTCAATCTATTAAATTTTTTGGGTCTTTCCGGATTCTTATGTCATTCCCGCGAAGGCGGGAATCCAGGAGTAAACAGCATGCAGTATTATGTATATATCTTAGCCAGCAGAAAAAACGGTACGATGTACATCGGAGTTACCAGTAACCTGGTTAAAAGAATGTATGAGCATAAAGAAGGACTGCTGGAAGGTTTTACGAAAAAATATTAAGTGAAAGATCTTGTTAATAATGATTTATAGACATAAAATAAATTATGATGGTTTTTCCCAACATTCCGGAATGAGCCAAAAAATTTAAAATTCGAATGCCAGTTCCAGTCCGGCGGAGTGTTGTATTGCTCCGGTGGTTTCGGGGGTGAGGTTCCAGGTGCCATATATACCGAGATATATGTCATAAGTGAAAAAATAACGGAAACCAGCCTCACATGCCGCAGCGTTAACGGGTGCCAGTCCTTCTACAAGAACCTCCTGGTTATCGCCTGCTTTCAGCGCGGATGCCGACATCAGTCTTGCTCCCCGCAGACCGGAGTGTGGAATAAATGGATACAGCACATCGGTGGCTGCCGTGAGTGAACCCATGATGTAATCATTACCGGTATTCCTTTTGGATAAAAAGCTGTCATTGGCGGTTGGATTCACCCCCAGGAGGCTCATAGACTCATCCGGTCTTTCCCGGCCGACGTAAAACAGGTTAGCATGCAATGTCAACAGCCATAATTTTACCTGTACAACCGGCCCCGCCATAAGTTCGTTTTTTCCAAGTTCTGCAGGATGATAATCACGGGCAGTGTATACATCTTTGCCTGTAGGTATTCTAAATCGGGCAAAAATACCGGCGTGTACTGTATTATTGCAATAATTTCCGGCATAATACCACATGGACAGAAAAGAATCACCCAGCCTGCCCGGGGCGGGTGCGTACAGGTCATCTGAATAATAGATAAAACTATACCAGACGGTAAAATTGGAAAGTACACCCAGGCCGATCACAAAATCCTCTTCCCTGTAATACGGGTCAGCCTGGAGAGCCTCAACAGATACTCCAGCCGAAATTTTACCTTCGGGAATAGTGTAGATTGTTTCTGTCAGCGGATATGATGCATGCAGTGTAAGCGGATTGAGAAGAAACAACACGAGCGCTGCTCTCGCAACGCTCTTCGTGATCCGTGATATATTTACTATAATATTCCGGCACCTTGTTGCAGGTTTACGCATACACCGGATAGAGGCAGATTATGCCGCCTTCTCCTGTATCTTCTCTACCAGTGCGCTGATAGCATTCAGATCAGTTACTGCAAGTTCTGCCAGCATTTTCCTGTTTATCTGGATATCTGCATTCTTCATGCCATTGATCAGCCTGCTGTATGATATACCGTGAATCCTGGCAGCAGCATTTATCCTGACAATCCAGAGACTTCTCATATCACGTTTTTTACGACGCCTGTCCTTGTATGAGTTCTGCAGCGCCCGCCTTCGTGCGTCCTTGGCTGTTCTGAAAAGGATGCTTCTTGCGCCCTTGAATCCTTTTACGAACTTCAGAACTCTCGCTCGTCGTTTATGATGTATTCTTCCTGTTGTTGCTCGTGGCATAGTGTTCCCCTTCGTGTACTACCTTAATATTATTACGCGTACGGCATCATCCTGGAAACCCGTCTTTCTTCCGATCCTGATACCAGCGAAGATTTTCTCAGCTGTCTTTTACGTTTCGAATTTTTACACGCCAGCAGGTGACTTTTGAAGCTGTTATTACGCTTCACCTTACCACTGCCGGTTACTTTAAACCGCTTTTTGGCACCACTGTTAGTCTTTATCTTGGGCATAATTCTCCTCTCTTCTTCAGCGCATTATAGCAAATTGCTGTTCTTCTAACTATTTATTTCTTCTGGGGTGACGCATCAGGCCCCATCACCATGATAATATTTCTACCTTCTTTTGACGGTCTTGATTCAACAGATGCGATATCATCAAGATCTTTCTGAACGTCTTCCATGATCTTGAAGCCCTGTTCGGTATGCACTATCTCTCTTCCCCGGAACATAACAGTAAATTTAACTTTATCACCATTCTCCAGAAATTCCCTTGCGTGCTTCACCTTGTGATCATAATCATGTGAATCAATACCAGGCCGAAACTTGATCTCTTTTACATGAATAATCTTCTGCTTTTTCCTGGCTTCCTTGGCCTTCTTGATCTGTTCAAACCGAAACTTGCTGTAATCTATGATCTTTACAACCGGTGGATCCTGGTTTGATGATATTTCCACAAGATCAAGATCCTGTTCCTTTGCTTTTTGCAGGGCAT
Organism: uncultured Leptospiraceae bacterium; assembly: GCA_964629365.1. Taxonomy (GTDB): domain Bacteria; phylum Spirochaetota; class UBA4802; order UBA4802; family UB4802; genus M55B154. Next base: position 9,057 of record CAZVRB010000111.1, on the reverse strand, counting down.
CATCCCGCGAAATAATTACGGGTTCCCCATCACCAACTAGTCTCACCTCTTTTGCCCGTATGTCATCGTTGACACGATGGCGTTTTGAATCACTCCGGTCTATAACGTCCCCCTTATTTGCGCATTAAAAAATTTTTTTACAACTTAAATAATATAAACCAGCATGCAGCACCTGCATCCCGGCTCTAAATAGCTATATACATACATTTCATCAAATACAGTACAACTGTTATATTTATTCTATATTAATCAACAATAATTCGCAATATTTTTTTATATTTTATATAACTTCGTAAATAATTCACCACAGAGTCGCAGTGGTAAATCCGTTACCGACGCTGCTCGATTTCGGTTTTAAGGGCGGATATGAACTCGTCCATGTTCATGGCGTATGGCTTGTTCTCCCCCCTTTTTCGTATGGAGATGGTGTTCTCTTCCATTTCTTTGGGGCCGATTACCCCCACATATGGCACTTTCTGACCCACCGCGTCACGTATCTTGTAGCTGACGCTTTCACTCCGCACATCTGTTTCAACCCGGATATCCGATGCCATGAGGGATTGTTTCAGCCTGTTCACGTAGTCAGCCTGCTCGTCCCCCACGCTTGCCAGTATCACCTGTACCGGGGAAAGCCACAGGGGAAATTTACCCGCATAATGCTCAATGAGTATACCGATGAACCGCTCAAGTGAACCCAGGAGGGCCCGGTGTATCATGTAGGGGCGGTGTTTCTGTCCGTCACTGCCCACGTAGGTCATATCGAAACGCTCGGGAAGGTTGAAATCAAACTGTATGGTGCTGCACTGCCACTCCCGTCCCAGCGCGTCCTTGATCTTTATGTCAATCTTGGGACCGTAAAAGGCGCCGCCCCCCTCGTCCATGTCATAGGCAATATTTGCCCGTTTTACCGATTCTTCAAGGGCCACCGTGGCTTCTGCCCACATCTTATCATCACCAACGGATTTTTCTTCAGGACGGGTGGCCAGGTAGAGCTTGAAGTCCTCGAACCCGAATTCGCGCAGCATATGCAGGCTGAATTCAAGCACCCGGTCTATTTCATCGGGCATCTGGTCAGGACGGCAGAATATGTGGGCGTCATCCTGGGTAAATCCCCGAACCCGCAGCAGTCCATGCAGTACGCCGCTTCGCTCATAGCGATACACGGTGCCAAGCTCGGCCCATCTGAGGGGCAGATCACGGTATGACCAGCCCCTGTTTCGGTACATCAGTATATGAAAGGGGCAGTTCATGGGTTTCACGTAAAATTCCTGCCCGTCAATGTCCATGGGTGAATACATGTTCTCGTTGTAAAAGCCCAGGTGACCGCTTGTTTCCCACAGCTTGCTGCGGCCGATGTGTGGCGAATATATAAGGTCATACCCGTTGCGATAGTGTTCAGAACGCCAGAAGTCTTCAATGTTGTGACGAAGCCTGGCACCATTGGGATGCCACAGGGGAAGCCCGGCCCCCGATTCTTCATTTATGGAAAAAAGTTCAAGTTCGGCACCAAGTTTTCGGTGGTCACGTTTCTTCGCTTCTTCTACAAGATTGATGTATTTTTTCAGTTCTTTGGGAGTGGGAAAAGCGGTAGCATAAATACGCTGCAGCATTTTCCGTTTTTCATCGCCACGCCAGTAAGCCCCGGCGATGGACAGAAGCTTGAATGACTTTATGTAAGAAGTTCTGGGCACGTGTGGTCCCCGGCAAAGATCAACGAATTCTCCCTGGCGGTACATGGAAACAACGTCTCCTTCCATGTCCTCCATGAGTTCTACCTTATAACTCTCATTCATTGACTTGAAAAGCTCAATGGCCTTAGTTTTCGGCAGGTCTTCCCTGGTTACTTCCAGGTCGTCATCCACGATTTTCTGCATTTCAGATTCTATTTTTTCGAGGTCTTCGGGGGTAAAAGCCCGGTCGACGTCAAAATCATAGTAAAAGCCGTTATCAATGGGGGGGCCAATGGCCAGACGGGCTTCAGGGAACAGGCGCTTCACTGCCTGTGCCATCACGTGGGAGGCTGAATGCCAGAACACGTCCTTCCCCTGGTCGTCCTTGAATGTGAGTACCTGCAGCATCACGTTGCCCTCAACGGGCACAGAAAGATCTACCGCTACACCATCAAGCTTCGCGGCGAGGGCTGCTTTCTGCAGTCCGCTGCCGATCTGTCCTATAACCTGGTATACGGTACTGCCGGATTCTGCACTGATGGTTGACCCGTCCGGAAGGGTTATGGTAATTGGTGAGCCCACAAGACTACTCCACTAGTAATTAAAAAATTGGGCGATACTGGAGTTGAACCAGTGACCTCCTGCGTGTCGAGCAGGCGCTCTAACCAGGCTGAGCTAATCGCCCCTTTCACATATATCCCATCGCAGGCTTAATATACGCTCTTGGTTCATTCAAGTAAAAACTCACAGGGTAATTGTCAACACTTTTTTAGATGAAAGGATTTTACCACAGGGGCACAGAGAAACAGAGAAAGGATTATTTTAATATTGTCTTTGTATTACATCAAACGACATGGTGATGGAAAAATCTTTTAGTTATCATGATATGCAGCGGGTAAAAAATATATCCCCCTCTGTACCTCTGTGGTAAACCCGAAAATCTTCTTGCCGAAGATTTACATACATTCTACTATGATTCAACTTGAAAGAAGAAGGAGATCTGCAATGGAACATCCCGTGTCGCTGGTTAAATATACCGCAAGTCCTGATTCACTGAAAGAAGCCATACAGCTTTGTGACGGGTTCAGCAACCTGAAACCGTCGGATACCGTGCTTATCAAGCCCAACCTGGTGGCATGGGATCACGATTACCCCATCGCCCCCTACGGCGTATTTACCACCACACGGCTGGTTGAAGACCTGCTGCAACTGCTTAAAGATGCCGGATGTCAGAAGATCATAATCGGCGAAGGCTCGGTTGAGGTTAAAAAGGGAGTGGGCACCATGGCTGCCATGGAGGGGCTTGGCTACAGGGAGCTTGAAAAACGCTACGGGCTCACCCTGGTGGATTTCAACAAGTCTGAATCGGTGAAATGTGATATCGACGACGATACCCGGCTCATGATAGCCAAAGAGGCGATGGAAGCGGATTTCCTGATAGACTTTCCGGTGTTGAAAACCCACGGGCAAACGAAGGTGTCACTGGGGCTGAAGAATCTCAAGGGATGCCTGAAGATCGCATCCAAGAAGCTGTGCCATCATCCCGATCTGAACCTTGAATATTGCTTTCCTTTCATCGCCGATTTTGTAAAGCCCGCCCTTACCATCGTGGACGGCCTGTATGCCCTTGAAAAGGGTGCACTGCATTTCGGCAACGCCTATCCAAAAGACGTGATCATCGCCTCAAAGGATATTCTGGCAGCCGACATGGTGGCGGCAAAGACCATGGGGTATGACCCCGAAGAGATAAACCATTTCTGCACCTACGCTAAACGGCACGAAAAGTCCCTCAAGCTTGCAGATTACGAGATAAAGGGTGAAAAGCTTGAAGATCACATACAACCCATCAAGTGGGACTGGACGTGGACGGAAGGCAATACCGGCCCCGGCATATTTGCCAAGCTGGGGGTAACCGGACCGGCCCTTCCCAAGTATGATGACACCCTCTGCTCGGGGTGTTCGCCAATTGCCAACATGTGCAACATTCTCGTCCTGTCGGCTTTCAAGGGTGAACCGTTGCCAAAGGTTGAAATTCTCAACGGGAAACGAATGCAGGGGCGGGACGGGTATGACCGGACAGTACTTCTTGGTAACTGCATCATAAAAGCAAACAGGGACAACCCCAACATAAAAGAAGCCATTAATGTGAAGGGGTGCCCCCCGGATTATCATGACGTGGTAGATGCCCTGAAACAGGCGGGACTTGATATCAACGAGCTTGCCTACATGGGATACATGAAGCAGCAGAGTGAGAAGTACAACGACAAAGAGGAGTATGTTTCCTCTCACTTTACCGCCTGATTAAAGGGTTGACTCGGTATCAGGCTTCAGACGCATGAATGCGGCAATCATGTAATATTGCCGCATTTTTGTGTTCTCGTGAAGATTATAGTAATGTTCGAAGATATCCCTGTTTTCTTCTATAAATCCTTCAACCACACCCATATCGATATCCGGACTAAAGCCTTTCATGTATTCCACTTCTTCATGTATATCAATATCAAATGGAATAACATGGGATTTCACCAGGTCGAAGCCTTTCAGTGATAAAAAGGTCTTCAGGTCATCTTCAAGGTAATAGTCGTTATGTACGGGGTAGATACGATGCATCAATTCATCATATATGCCGTCAATATCATCATTTGAAAGCACCACCCCGCCGAAAAACAGTATACCGTCAATCTCAAGTGCCCGTTTGAATTCGTCGAGGGCACGGCTGGTATCAAGAAAATCGAAGTAGTCAATACACACCACCATGTCCGCCTTGTAATAATCTACGGGAAAATCTTCGTACTGGCCTATGATAAACTGGCATCGCTGAATGCCGGCATGATTCTCGTTTTTCTTCAGAAAGGCGTGTATCAGGTTTTCAGAGGGTTCAACCACCACCATGTAGCTTTTTGTCATGTCCAGCAGGTCAAGCAGAAGATTGTCATTACCTATGCCTATCTTAACGATAATACCCGGGCTATATGTCTTTATCACGTCCTTCAGTCGCTCGATTATGGCATCTTTTCTATATTCAGGTTCAATTATATGTTGTTCTTTTGAATCAAACTCGATGAAAGACCGGATCTCGTTAACCCTGCTCATATGCACCCTCGTTGATGAATTGTTTATATTGACTGGCAGCTTCTTGTTGTATTCTAAAGAACTATTGTTATCCTGACAAGCATTTCGTTGATATGAGCTGAAAAAATATAGCAGGACAACTGGCAACCTGAATGATAATGAAATGTGATGGGAAATCAGTATTGATTAAAAAGTGAAGCATGAAATTTACGAGATCATGAAGAATAACAATAATAGTATTTAGTTATATTGTATTAATTATCAATTATTCACGATAATCCGCGTTAATCTGTGTTTATCGAGCAAAGCGGGCGGTTTCATGTTATGATATTATAAACTTTTTTGGATTGTTAATAATGATTTATAGACATAAAATAAATTATGATGGTTTTCCCCAAAATTCCGGAATGAACCAAAAAATAAAAATACTGTACCTGCAGGGTACAGGATAGTATATTTGGCACAGGTACATTTGATGAGTTTAAAATATATGACATCCCTGCATAGAACAGGTATACTAATTATTGTAATGATACTGGCATGCAGCATGGCGTTACCGTTGCATGCTGATTCAAAAATCAAGAAGCGTGTGCATAAAGACGGCACTGTTGAATATTACTCTGCCGGCCAGGCAAAAGCGGGAAAAAGAACAGCCAGCCTTTCAAACAACAAGTATGATCACCTCATAAGGAAGATCGCCAAACGGGAAAAGGTTGATCCACAGCTGATACGCTGCATTGTACAAATCGAATCTTCTTTCAATGCCGACGCGGTATCGGTGGCGGGCGCCATGGGACTTATGCAGCTGATGCAGGAGATAGTTCATTATTACAAGGTAAAGAACCCGTTTGACCCCAGGCAAAACCTTGAAGCGGGAATCGCGCATTTCGCCCACCTGATGAAATATTTCAAAGGCGAGGTATCCCTGGCCCTTGCAGCCTATCATGCCGGACTGGGCAGGGTGAAAAAAAACTGGTCGGTACCCCCAATTAAGTCAACCATGCAGTACGTGAAAAAAGTTATGCAACTGTACGACCCCGACGCCAAAACCGATTATAACAACAGTGTAAAAAAACTCTACAAGCGCATATCAAGTGACGGCACCCTGCATATTTACAGCGGAAAGTAACCTGCCCCTGAATACTCTTTTTTCGCAAAATGCTTGACGCTCATAATAATAACAGGTTATATCAAAAATGGTCATTCTATTGAAGATCACCTGCCGTAAAAATATCAAGTATTCCAAGTTTATCCTGGAGGGAAGATGAAAAAGATAGTAACTATTGTTATCATTACCATGTTAACAGCGGGTATCGGCTGTAAGAAGGAAAAACCCGAATCTGAAAAAGAAATGCCCCTGGCTAAAAAATATGCCACAGTTCGCATTGCTGTCTATGAAGACAAGCAGTTCAATAACTGGCTGGCAACCCTTGAAAAAGCAGAGGGAGTTGACCTGCTGGCAGAAGAAGGAAAAATTCCTGTTGAAGGAAAGAAGGAACCGGTAGAGGTTGCGAAAATCAAACTGGCTGATGATTCTGTTGGCTATACCCGGGCACGGTTTCTCGCAGATAAGCCCATTGTATTCGTTGAAGACGAGGTAAAACTGCATGTGCGCCCCACCCCAACAAGCAAGGTATATTTCGAAGTTCCAAAGGGAACTATCGGATTTATTACCGGTGAAAAGGCCAACTGGATCGAAGTATTCATCGGCAGGCTTAAGGGTAAGTGGATCGAAGACAAGTGGGCAGAAAGCGGATACAGCACCGATATGGACCTGATCGTTGATGCCACCATGTACGAGAAGGCCCTGGCGTTACTGGATGAAAAGAACAAGGAGAAAGCAAGGGACGAGGCCATGGAGATCCTTGAAGAACTCGCCAATAGCACAACCCTGTTTGCTGAACTGGCCCGACAGAAAATCCAGAATTTTTCAAACGAAGTGCCGGATATGATAACCCCGGAAAAAGATGTTGAGTTGACTGAAGAAGAAAAAGCACAGATGGCCCAGTAATTTACCTGCAGGCTGTTATATATAAAAAGGGGCCCACATGGCCCCTTTTTTATTCAACATACTGTTCCCTGTCTTTACGCAGGTTGATTATTCCGGAATCGTGCAATTCCCTCATCTTTCTGACAATCTCGTCCCGTGACTCGTTTATCTCGCTGAGCCGCACCGGCCCCATTGCTTCCATCTCGCTTAACACATCGGTGGCCCGGTTTTTACTCATATTTCTCACAAACTTTACCCGCAAATCATCACCCGCTCCTTTTAATGACCTGGCAATAACATAGTCATCTCCAAGTTCGTCAATAAGTACCTGTACTTCGGGATTGGTGAGGTTTAATACATTTTCAAAGGTAAAGATCTTTGCCCGTATCTCGCTGGAGATATCCGGCATGGCGGTATCGAAATATTCCATCATGTGTTTTTCCTGTTCACCGCTCATATGCCCCATGATATCAACAAGGGCGTTCAGTCCACCCGCGTGGGCCACGTCACTGCCGGAGTAAAGGTGTTCATCGTATTTCTTGCGCAACACCCGTGAAACCTCCAGCACTGCATCGGGTGAGGTTTTTTCCATTTTGGCCATGCGAATAGTCACTTCTTTAGCCATCTGCTGTGACAGGCCTTTCAGCACTTCCGCCGCCTTGCGTGGAGGAAGGTATGCAAGGGTTACCGCAACGGTTTGCGGATGTTCGTTTTGTATCAATGTAATTATTATTTCAGAATCAACATCAGAGAGGAAATCAAATCCCTTCTCAAGGTCTTGATGGGTAAGTTTGCGAAGTATATCCTCTGCTTTTTCTTTGCCGAATGCTGAGAACAGAAGTTCTTTTGCCACGTTCTGTCCCCCTGTCACACTGCCTTTCTTCTTTTTCAGTTCCAGAAGAAATTCGCCGATCAGGTCTTCCTTGTCTTCAGGGTTCAGCGCGTCAATTTTTGCTATTTCTCCCGCCAGGATGCTGATACTGTCTTCGTCGAGGTGTTTCATTACTTCTGAGGCAATATCGGGGCCAAGTGCTACCAGCAAGGCGGCAGCACGCTCAGCACCATTCATGTCATTCAGTGATTTCATTTAACTTCTACTTTCTCGTGAACAAAATCAATTACATCCTGCGGACATACTTCAGCACATCTTCCACAGTTAATACATGTCTTGTAATCGAATACGGCCAGAAAGTCAACCACTCTTATGGCGGTGTCAACCTCATCATTGTCAGCGAATACCTCTGTTCTGCACACTTTCTCGCACCGTTTACAGGCGATACAGCCCACCGAACATCCTTTTTTCATTCGCGGTGCTTTTTCCTTGTTTCTGCAGATCACGTAGACGTCGTATTCCCTGTCCAAAAGACTTATAATATTTCGGGGACATGCCTCTACGCAGTTACCACAACCGGTACACTTAACCGGATCAACCACGGGAATCTCTTTATCATTAAGATGTATGGCATCAAATGGACAGGAACGCACACAATCGCCAAGCCCAAGACACCCGTATTCACAAACCTTGAATCCGCCGGCCACCAGCTGGGCGGCGGAACAGCTTAACGGGCCGTCATATATAAAACGGATCTTTGTTACGTCATTTCCGCCCTGGCAGTGTACCCGTGCGATCTTTGAGGATGATACCTCTGCTTCCATGTCCATCACATCGGCCATCTTCTCAATTGTCTCTTTTCCCCCGACGGGACAGAGATTCAGGGGCACCCCTTCATTAACTATACTTGCCGCGTACCCGGCACATCCGGGGAAACCGCACGCACCGCAGTTGGCCCCCGGTAGAATTTCTTCAATTTTTTCTATACGTGGATCTTTCTCCACCCTGAGTGTTTTCTTCACAATTGAAAGGATCAGCCCGAACAAGGCTCCAAGTATTGTCAAACTGATCAAAGATGGAACCGATGGAAACAATATTTCACCCATGTCCCCTCTCCTGCTATAAATCTATATTTAATTATTTAATGTAATGGTGGGACATTCTGCACAAAAGCCAAAAAAAGTCAATCGTCTTTGCGGGTAAGTTCACTCCCTTCCTCTCCCCCTTTCAAGCTGACTTGTACCCACAAATCGGATTGAGGGAGATGGATAAAGGAATAGTTTGCAGTATTAAATATTATCGGCTCATTCCGGAATGTTGGGAAAAACCATCAAAATATATTATATGAATATTAATTATTATTAGTCCCCCAAAGAAAACACTTATGATATAATAAGGTTTATATATATGAAACCGCCCGCTTCGCTCGATAAACGCGGATGATTAGTGAATAGTGAGCCGGGAGAAGTGAACTGGGGTTATAAAAAATTATT
>CAZVRB010000110.1:0-11417 GCA_964629365.1 uncultured Leptospiraceae bacterium | reverse complement strand
TATCCCGTAAAAAACTTAGTAAGAAAGGGAAATGCTACGAAGGTGCCTATGGCTGATCCCAGTGAAGAGAAAAAGAACACCAGAAATACCCGGGTTACCCTGTTCGTCCACCATCCCCTGATGTGCATGGTGCTGTCACGAAGTTCTTCGAAATCACGGACACGTGGTTTCACCAGCATTGCCTGTACAATACCGGTAACTATGCCCGCGCCGATGGTTGGGTTGAGACTGGTTATGGGGGCTGCGATAAAACCGGATATGGTTGTCAACGGATGGGCGAAGGACAACAGGCAGCCGATGGCGGTGAGGATACCGTTGATGAGTACCCAGTACAACAGCACTTCGCCGGCAACATCCCGTCCACCGGTAAAGAATCCCCAGATGAATATGCTGATGATGATAATGGGAATGCCCCATTTCAGTATCTTTCCCACCGGGGCCGCGGTGGGTACGTATTCAATCTCCGAAAGGTCGACGGGTTGTGAATTGGATTCAAGAATCTCCAGCATGCCGGGTACGTGACCCGCCCCAACTACTGCCACGGTAGTCTGGCCAAGTCCTTCTCGTATCTTCTCGGCCAGGTAGGTGTCCCGCTCGTCGATGAGCACACGCTTGGTGACGGGAAGTTCTTCGGCAAACTCTTCCATTATCTTGCTCATCACATCAAAAGATTTCAATTCTTCGATGTCCATGTTCTCGATATCAACCGATTCGCTTGCCCCCAGACCGGCGATGAGCTTGAACTTGTCCCGAAACCGGGTAAGCCGCCATGCCCGTTTGAGGGTGATGCCTATGTCCCTGTCTGCCAGCACGATTCGTATGTTCCTTTCTTTTGCCAGCTCAATGGCCCGGGTAAATTCTCTACCGGGTTTGCTTCCCGTCTTCTCTGCTATTTTGCGCTGAAACATGGCCAGTATGAACTGGCCTATGAAGTAGAACATCTGCTTGTTTTTCAGTATCTCAACAATATTGATGTCCAGAAACTTTTCCTTATTGGTCATGCGTTCGAAACGCTTGTCGTCAAGTTCAACACAGAGTGTATCAGGGTTGACCCGGTGGATGGTTTCCTCAACAAGTTCTACCGATTCTTTCGACACATGGGCAGTGCCAACAAGGTAGAGTGTTTTCCCATCGGGATAGTGTATAATGTGAAGGCTTTCTGATTCCTTCTCAATTTTCGGTGCGATAGTAAGCTCCATGATGTCTCCATGAGGTAAAGTATTCCTTTTAGTATCAGACCTGTGAAAGGTGCGTATGATACAAAAATACTGCAAGTATTATTTTTGACTCTACATCATTATTAATCATCCAAAGAGGAGCTTATGATATCATTCGGCTCTAAATAAGTGAAACCGCCCGCTTCGCTCGATACACGAAGATTAACGCTGATTATCGTTAATTATTACCATCATCTGTGTCCATCTGCGTGTATCTGCGGTTAAAATAATTATGTAAATTGCAATCTCGTTGATCTTTGTTATAAAGAACTGTTTTACATTCCCAATAATCCGGAAAGAGTGAATAATTTTAAATGAATGCTGCTTTACAAATAACAAAACATGTATATAGTTGTTAATGGTTATGCCAATAAAAGGATTGAATTCATATGCCTGAATACTCTGACAAGAACTCCAGCGATTCTGAGAACAATTACAGAAACCTTATTGAACAGGCTTCCGAGGGAGTCATCGTACTTGTGGCTGCCACTACGGTGTATGTCAACAGGGGAATGGAAACTATATCAGGCTACAGCCGTGACGAACTTTTCTCGATGAATATATTTGATATTCTTCACCCATCTGACCGCCCTTTTGTGATGGAGAATTACCGCAGGCGGGTAAGCGGTGAAAACTTTACCCGGTCGTATAACTGCAGGGCCAACAGAAAAGACGGGATTACCGTGTGGGTTCGGATGCGGGTCAACCCCGTCACATGGGAGGGCGAGGAGGCCGTACTGGTGTTTATGGAGGACATCACCAGTAGAATGGAAACCAGTGAAGAGGTGGATGAGCTGATGACACGGCTCAACCTGGCGGTTGAAGGGGCACAGGACGGGCTCTGGGATGTAAAACTCGATCCTGAAGATCCCATGAATTTTGATAATGACATGTGGTTTTCATCACAGTTCAAGCGGCTTCTCGGGTATAATGAGAATGATTACGATCTCTTTCCCCACAGGCTGGGTACTTGGATTGACCTGTTGCACCCGGATGAAAGGGATGATGTGATTGAGGTGGTGCGTGACTTCCTGCTTAAACGGGGGACGTATGATGTACAATATAGGATGAGAACAAAGAATGATGAGTATCTATGGTTTCACGCGGTTGGCAGGGGTATATGGGACAGGGAGGGAAAACCACTGCGTGCCTCGGGTTCTATAAGAGATGTAACCGAACGTAAAATTTCAGAACAACAGCTGAGAGAAAGCGAAGAACGGTTTCGGGTACTGCACGAGGCATCCTTCGGTGGTATCGGTATACACGAGAAAGGTGTCATCATTGAATGCAACAGCGGACTTTGTGAGGTGACTGGTTTTTCATACGATGAACTTATCGGCATGAACGGGCTGCTGCTTATAGCCCCTGAGTATCGTGACCAGGTGATGGAGAGGATCGTAGGTGGTTATGATAAACCATATTCAGTATTCGGCCAGAGAAAAGACGGCTCTACCTATCCGCTGGAGATACAGGGAAAAAATGCCCCTTATTTCGGAAGAATCGTTCGGGTAACTGAGTTCAGGGATATTACTGAACGCTACAGGATGGAAGACGAACTCCGTAAAATGCAGCGTCTGGAATCCATAGGTGTGCTCGCCGGTGGTATAGCCCATGATTTCAATAATATTCTCACCGCCATAATGGGCAATATATCCCTTGCCCGGGTGAAAAAACCAGGTGACCTGGAATATGACGAGCTCCTGAGAGAGGCTGAAGATGCAGCTTACAGGGCCAGGGGGCTTACGGCACAGTTTCTCACTTTTGCCAGGGGGGGGTCGCCTGTGCAGGGCGAAGCATCTATTAAGGAGATTATCACCAATTCGGCAAGTTTCATTCTCATGGGGTCAAATATCAACTGTGTATATAACTTTCACCATAACCTGAAGCAGGCGAAAGTTGACCGCGAACAGGTGAGCCAGCTCATTCAGAATCTCATATTAAACGCGAAAGAAGCGATGCCTGATGGGGGTGAAATAAATATCAGTGCCAGAACAGTCCAGGTTGAACAGAACAGCACCCTTCCTCTTCAGCCGGGGGAGTATATCTCAATACGCATACAGGATACCGGTCGCGGCATCAGTGAAGAGCATATCGATAGTATTTTTGATCCCTATTTTACTACAAGGGATGAAGGGCATGGGCTGGGGCTTTCTGTGGTATACTCGGTGATAAAACGTCATGGTGGGTATATCGAGGTAGACTCTGAGCGGGGTAAGGGTTCGGTGTTCACCTTCTACCTGCCCGCGGCTGCTGCGATTGACAACGGTACTCCCGCCAGGCGTGATAAACCCGTAGAAGGTACCGGAAAAGTATTACTGATGGATGATGATGTGGCACTCAGGCGGGTGGCCGGCCGCATGCTTGAGTCACTGGGGTATAGCGTTATCGTCACGGCTGATGGGGATGAGGCTCTTGAGAAGTTTATCCAGGCCATGCGTGAAAAAGATCCATTTGCCCTGGTCATACTTGATCTCACCATTCCCGGTGGGAAAGGTGGCAGGGAAACCATAGGGGAAATTCGGCAAATCGATACATCTGTGAAGGCAATTGTCTCAAGTGGCTACTCGGATGTGGCGGTTATGGCTGATTACAGGGACTATGGTTTTGACGGGGTCATGGCAAAGCCATACCGGATTGACGAGATGAGCCGGGTATTACACCAGGTGTTTACAGGTGAAGAGCAGGACGGGACCCCATAGTAAACACCAGTGTACCTCCACCTGTTTTCTCTGGTGGTAGAGGGGAGCTGTTTATTTTGTACCATGCGGGAGAGTCTTTCGCATGGTTTTTGCGTTTTTCTAAAGGAAGACACGATAGAAAGCTGTTGACATTATACCCCTGTATGATAGTAAGTGTTAGCAATACTGAATAATAACAATAGTTTTACTATATATCATCCTCATGGGACAGGGGGAAGGAATGGCTAATACAGAACAGGGTGCCGCCCTTGAAATGACTGAAAACATGGAATCGTACGTGCACATTGAACCCGGTACAAAGGTAGAGGGATGCGCGTTCAATTATACCATGATTGAAGAAGGATATCTTGACTGCGAAGGCAGGGAAATACTCTATTACCTTGGCGAGGTCAAGGTGGGTAGTCACCTGACAGGTGAAGGACGTTTCCGTTTCGTGGGAGTACCCGGTTACGTGATGGACTACCAGTATACGTGTGATTCATGCGGTCGCCCCGTTAGCATGATTGAACCGGTGGTTTCTCCTGATGAGCAGGAATCTATTACACAGTTGCTTTCTGGCCAATTCCCCGGAAAACAGGTTCGGTATTGATCATTACAATACTACGTAGGCTATCCACCCGGCAATAACCGGGAAAACTGCAAAAAGCAGCATGCGCACCAGGGTAAACCTGGTTCCCATTATGGCAAGCTCAAAAGGAAGTTTGCCCAGCCCCATCATTGCCCAGCCCGTGACAAACGCTACCACCGTACCTATTCCTGCACCGGCATCATGAACAGCAGAAATTATGGGAAAGGAGATGTAAGGCCCTCCAGGTATGGAAGTGCCCGCAAGTGTACCGATAATAATACCCCTGAGGCCTGCCTCGGAACCCAGCCATTGCTTTATGAGTTCAGCCGGGATAGCCGCCTGAAGCATTCCCGATAGTATAAATGCGAAGAGAAGCAGGGGGATCACCCCTTTCATCATGCCAAAACCCGATCGTAGTGCCTTCTTCGAAGATCCGTCCTTGCGTTTCACTGCTATTGACAGCAGTATCAATGCAAAAAGCGACAGGACAACCATAGCTTCAATCATTATGCCCACCTCCCGCAAGTTCTTTCACCTGGTTTCGGATCTTTTCCTCGGTACCTGCAAGCAGCAGGTTGGCAAGAATACCCACTATGATTGGGAACACGAGGGTTACCAGGAACCGGGTGACCGTCACATGAGCACCCAGCAATGCGAATTCCATTGGCAGACGGGTGAAGCTCCATACATTCTTTGCGGCTATGAATGCCATCACGGTGCCGATCTCCGCCCCGCTGATAAAGAAGGATGCCGCAATGGGGTAGGAGACGTAGGGACCTCCCGGCACCATGGCACCGGCAAGGGCACCAAGAAATACTCCCTTGATCCCGGCTTCCTTTCCCAGCCATTTCTTAATAAATTCATGTGATACCATCACCTGTATGAGACCGGCCACCAGGAATGCGATCAGCAAGAGGGGGGTCACTTTAAGCAGCATTAATCCTCCACCCTGCAGCCCTTCCAGTACAAGGCTGATGCCTCCCCGGAAATACGCAAGCAGGGCAAGCAGCCCGGCCGCCACAGCCATACCCGTGGTTATCTTCTTCATAGTGTATACCTTATGTAACCTGTTCCAGTTTTCAGTATACTATCACATGTTCAGGGTGAAGTCATGATAAAATATAATGACAGGGGGTGTGATTCTTTGGTTGACTTTTCAGGGGTCAGAACCCTATTATCATTTTGAAAAAAGATCATGAATATCCATAACGGTGTCTGAATGAATCCTGTAGTACAAAAAAACTTCCAGCAGCTTGCCATAGCAACCATCATGATATGTATTCCAGGCATGATACTGCTGCAGTCGGGTAACGGGCCGGATTATATCAGCTGTGAAACGGAAACCAGTATTGTTCTGCAGGCAGCACAATGCGAAACCCCCTCTGGTAAGAACAGCAGCAGGGTGCAGTCTCATGATGTGGAACATTTGCGATGGGTGATGAACCGTCATCGTGTTCGTTTTAAACAGTGTTTAGGGATGATCACTAATTCACATTCAGACTGCACGGTGTTTCCAAGATGGAGCAGGGCAACCTGCACCTGACCTGCCACGATTTATTTTATAATGTACACATATCACAAAATAAATCGAGGTACAATAATGAGTATAATCGGCGTAATTATATACAGTTTAACCTTCCTGACGTACATGTTATATTTCGGTGGATACGAGGCTAAACTCCACCTGTCTCATTCCGTGGCACTGGGCGTCACCATATTCATGACGCTGGTGATGCTTGGAGATATTATAATTGAAAGGATGATTTCCCGAAAGAAATCCGGGTGAAGACGTGGTTGACGCGGAGAATCATAATTTTTCATTTTTTTCTTGCCATACATTATTGCCGGGATATCACGTATAATATGATATACATAATTGGCGTAGATCATCTTGTGCAGTATAAGAATAATATCGTTCCGGTTGAGGTGCAGAACCGGTTTCGGGATTTCCTCGGCGACACAGTTGAGAAATACGGCATTCGGGTGCTTGCCGAGGAATTTCACCGGGAGTACCTGCGGGACGTTTTTTTCTCAAGCGAGGCCGTAGTTGAAAGTGTGGCAGCCAGTCTGGCTGTTGAACACCGGTTCTGTGACCCCGGATCGTCAGAGCGTGAACGGCTGGGTATCCCCTATTACTCAGAGATACGTGACCGGGTACTTGAAAGCAGGGGGCTTGAGCGTACCGACCTTGTGCATGATCCTTCGGTAGGCAGAAGCGTGGAAGACGAATGCCGGGGCATCGCCCGTTCATACTGGAAACGGCGTGAAGAGTTCTGGCTGGAGAAGCTGTCGGACGTGATCGGCAGTCCCATACTTTTTGTGTGCGGCCATGAACACGTGAAAGGATTTGAAAAGATACTGGAAGGACGGGGAATCCGTTCACTGGTGGTGGATCCCTTCTGGAACAGGGAACAGTTTACCGATTACCAGTCCATGGGTATCTAATCCGCTAACCTCTGTAAAGGATAGTACTATGGAAGAATACTTCGCGCAGTTCAGGGAAATGAAAGGTATATCTCCGATAGACGGGGTGACTATCAAGTCGGTGCATCTTGACAACCTGATGATGACATGGATGGAATTTACAGAAGGAGCCCAACTTCCGGAGCACAGCCATCCGCATGAACAAATAACCATTGTAGTAGAAGGAATAATTGAGCTTACCGTTCAAGGTACAAGCAGGGTGCTTGAGAAGGGCGGGGTAGCCGTTGTTCCATCGGGGGTAGTTCACAGCGCCCGGATAATTGAGGGCCCGGCAGTGGCCATTGACGGATGGAACCCCTTGCGTGAAGATTACATAATGCCCGGTAAAGGCGTATCATAGTGATTGATCGATGGAACGACTATGAATATGAAGACTTCGAAGATGACCTTAAGCCCCTGCATCCGCCGGGGCCCCTGTCGAAGTTTCCCTCGGGCCAACACCTGTGGCCCGCGGTTATCTGTCTTATCCTGTTTTACCTGGCAAGCACGGTGCATGCCGGTCATCACTATGGCAGGCTGCTGCCGGTAAGCGGAGCCTCCATATTTCAAAACAACGAATACTGGAGGCTTTTCACCGCCCTGTTCGTGCACGGCAGCCTGCTGCATCTCCTGTCTAACGCGTTTATGTTCGTGGTGTTCGGCTGGCTTCTGCGTGCTTATTTCGGATTCATCACCTTCCCGGTTATTTCTTTTCTCATGGGAATTGTCAGTAACCTTGCAACCGTTGCATTCTACGAACCGGAAATTCAACTTGTGGGTGCCTCGGGAATGATCTATGCCATGGCAGCCCTGTGGCTTATCTTCTACATGAAGTATGATACCGAGCGCCGCCTCGCCATACGCATTTTTCGTGCGGCAGGTTTCGTGATGATAATGCTGGTGCCCTCAACATTCGAACCCCAGGTGAGCTACCTGGCCCACGCCATGGGCTTCGCAGCAGGCATAGTAACAGGGCTGATGGTTCTACCGGTGATAAAAGTACGTGATCCAGGGTAAGTAGAACCACAGAGGCTCAGAGGTACAGAGGGGGGATATGGTTGTCTGGTTGTATAACATGATATCTTTAAGGTTTAACAGCTAACCATAATGCTGCAGCGCACCATAAAGACAGATATAAAAAAATCTTTTCTCTGTTTCTCTGAGCCTCTGTGGTGAGATGATTAAGGTTTAAGATCGAGGATGGTATGAGTGATATGAAAACATTTAACAGGGTGGTGTTTTGTGATTTTGATGGCACCATAACTTCTATAGAGACATTTGTCGGGATGTTTAAGGAACTGGTTCCCGGGCTTTATGAGGATATTGGCGGGAAGATGCGTGATATGGAAATAACTATACGGGAGGGGGTGCGGCAGATCGTTAATTCAATGCCCGCCTCACGTTATCCCGAGATGCTTGCCTACGTGCGTGACAAGAACATACGGCCCGGTTTCGTTGACCTGCTGGATTTTCTTGATGAACGGAATGTACCAATGGTGGTAATATCAGGGGGTCTTGTTGGCATGGTGCGTGAGCGGCTGGGCCCGTTGGCACAGCGGGTGCATGCTATCCACGCGGCCGATGTTGATACCTCGGGTGAATTCTTGTCCATATGGTCTGATTTCGAGGAGGGGTCAGAGCTGGTTGCCAAGGCCCGTATCATGGAGCTATACGCCGCTGATGAGCGGGTGGCAATAGGAGACGGGCCCACCGACCTGAACATGGCACAACATGCCACCACCGTTTTCGCGCGGGGTATGCTGGCCCAGTTTCTGAACGGCATGAATATAGAATATCACCTCTGGGAAGACTTTTTCGACGTACGCAAGCGCCTTGAAGCCCTGTGGGACAGGGCATAGCCAGCAGTACTGCAACTTCGCCCCTATATGTCTACAGCCCATCCCTTGCCCAGCTGCCGGGCACCATTCTCCATAAGCTTTAAAAACCGTGACCTGAGGGCGTTACTCATGAGTGCCCGTTTCACCGGCGGCAGCATGAGAAATCCTCCAACAATGCCGCGCATAACTTTCTGGGTAACCGAACGGGAACTGTCAAAAAGCTGGTATTGCAGCGTGCCCCGTTCCAGGCTTTGCAGTATGGCCCGGTGGAAAGTTGTTTCAGGGTGTAAAACCCTTTGTTCCCGCTCATGCAGCTGTATGGCATCCTTTTTACATTTAAGTGCGCATACGCCGCAGCCAATACAAATGGATGTGTCAATGTATGCTACTTTTTTTCTGTCATCCCGCAGGGTATCTTCTTTCATCTCAATGGCCTGAATGGGGCATGCTTTTTCGCAGAGTCCGCACCCGTTACAAATGTCATCATCGATTCGGGGCAGGTAGCTTGAGGTGACTACCGCGTTGGCGTAGCCGTGACGGCTTATTCCCGCCAGGGCGTTGCAGCAGCAGCCGCAGCAGTGACAGATGAAGGTGATGTTGTTCTGCACGTTATCGGCGTTAAGAACAAGTCCCAGCTCCCGTGAACGTGCAAGGTTGTCCAGCATCTCTTCGCGGCTTGATTGGCGGGCAAGCCCGTTTCGTATCCAGTATTCGGCGGCATAGCCGAAGGATGAACATGTTTCAAGGGGGACATCGCATTCCTTCTCGCCGGTGTGTACCTTTTCATGGCGGCATGAACACACACCGATAGAGAACAGGCTTTGTGACTCTATAATGGCGGTTGCTTTCTCATAATCCAGCACTTCCATGAAGGGTTCTCCAGCCACTGTCCCTTCGTGGGGCAGGGCACGCATGATGGATATCTTTTGTCCCTTACCAAAATTTGCCCTGTAAAAATCGTCTTGCATGCCAAGATACTCTGTGAACAGGCCCGCCCATTTTTTCATGTCCAGCCCTTCACCGCTGCGCATCATGGTAAATTCGAAGATGCCGATAACCATGGGGGAGGGCATGTAATAAAACATGTCTTCAAGGTAGAGGTCAACAACAAGACCCTTCCCCGCCAGGCCCGTAAGCAGCCTTTGTGCCCGTGTTTCGTCCATGCGGGCGTCTTTGCTGATGACCTCAAGGGTTGAAAGACCATAGGGCATGGACACGATAAGATCCGCTTCTTCCGGGGTGTAGAGTGCCGACAGTATATCATGGAAGGATTTACTCCATGGTGACCTGGTAGCCAGCCTGTCAATTTTTTTCCCAAGCTGCCTGTAACCGTCCTTCGGAGTTAGATGTCCCAATGTGGTACCTGCCTGTAGTAAAGTATTTACAGGCATCATACTACATACTGATGAAATAAAATCAAGAAGGTAATATTTTTTTTCACTTGCCGGTATGGGGAGTTTTTTATTACCTTGAAATGATAATGAAATAGAACCACAGAGGGGCAGAGGTACAGAGAAAGGAATACGGATATTTATTTCTGTCTTTATGGTATATTATACCTTTATGGTTAGCTGTTAAACCTTTCAGGTATCACGATGTGCAACCAGACAACCATGTCCCCCCCCCTCTGTATCTCTGTGCCTCTGTGGTGAAATTAAGAGGATGATGATGACAGTTGTACCACGTAAAGCATCCACTGTTGCGGTTGTGCGGGAGAACCCGGATGGGGGCGACTTCCAGGTGTTGTTGCTCAGGCGCAACGGGGAAAGCTCTTTTTTGCCCCATAATTATGTGTTTCCCGGGGGTGCCCTCGAAGAACAGGATGATATGCCCTGTTTCAGGGAATTCTGCAGGGGCATGAATAGTGGACAGGCTGATGTGATCCTTGACGACGAGATTGATGTTGCCAACAGGCTTTCCATCTGGGTGGCCGGCATACGGGAGACCTTCGAGGAAACGGGGCTCTTGTATGCCTATGAACATGACGGAAGACCACTGGTGTTTTCCGGGAATGGAAAAAAAGAATTATACTGCCAATACCGCAAACGCATGTTTGCAGGCGAAATCACCTTTCGTGAGATGCTTGCACATGAAAACCTATCACTGGCGGTGGACAGGTTGTGTTACCTGTCACGATGGGTTACCCCCGACTTCTCCCCAATACGATACGATGCCCGGTTTTTCCTGGCAGAGGCCCCTTCCGGTCAGGACGTTATTCACGATGGACAGGAGATAACAGGACATAGCTGGATTACCCCGGCAGATGCCCTCAGCCGTAACCGCGAAGGAAATCTGCCCATGGTGTTACCCACTGTTCATACCCTGCAGGAACTTACAAAATTCAAGAGCATCGATGACGCCATTTCCTCCCTTGGTGCAGGTGCCCACCCGGAAGAATTCTTTACGGGGTGAGGGGAGGTTATTTGAGGTTAATAACCACCTTGTCATTCCTGTGCAGGCAGGAATCTCTTACTCTATACTACAGGTTCACGAGATTCCGGCACTTCGGACGGAATGACAGGGGTGGCATGTGAAAACTATTTCAGAAATCCGGAAAGAATGAAATATTTAATTTCCAATGGAACCTTTTCCGTGTTTTCCGGGTCATACGGGCATATGAAGTCAATTGAAA
>CAZVRB010000109.1:0-11592 GCA_964629365.1 uncultured Leptospiraceae bacterium | reverse complement strand
CACTTCCAAATATTTTATTAGCAGCCGGGTCACCACCCCATCGATCAAATTCTTCATCATAGGTGTTGAGTGCATTTGGATAGTAACCAAGAAATAATTGCTTGCTATGGTAATACCCGGAAGAGACACCAACCTCTATATCGTTGGTAATACTATAACCAGCTTTGCCATTTAAATAGTATTTCCGGTATTCAGTGTGGTCCCATTTGCCACTGTCATCCAGGTAGTTTTCAAGTTCAGGGGTCAGTAATTGACTAAAAGTATACCCATATACATCATACGCAGTTAATTTCTTTAACCATTCTTTTCGCTTATCAGTATCAAGCTTTTCGGATACTTTGTAACCATTGGAGTTCATCATGGAACCGGTTATCCAGTAATAAAA
Organism: uncultured Leptospiraceae bacterium; assembly: GCA_964629365.1. Taxonomy (GTDB): domain Bacteria; phylum Spirochaetota; class UBA4802; order UBA4802; family UB4802; genus M55B154. Next base: position 11,207 of record CAZVRB010000109.1, on the reverse strand, counting down.
GTCACCAATTGGCATACCATGTGCCACGTTAAGGGAATAATTCTGGTATTCACCGTATTCAACGCTGGCTTCTGTGAACATCTTTTCAGGTTTTTTGGTAATAACATTGATGGTGCCAAAAGTACCCCTGGCCCCATACAGTGCAGATGATACGCCACGGTTAACTATGATCTTTGATGCGTTCATAATGGGAATACGTGAAATATCACCGCCTCCACCGTCATAAACTTCTTCAAACGGTACGCCGTCGACCAGTATGGCAACCTTGTCTTGACGAAAACCACGCAATGTGAAACCCATCTGGCCCTTCTGTGTCTGGTATACGTTTATACCGGGAACAGTTGTCAGGGCTTCATCAAGGGTCTTTTGTGATTTCTGCTTGATCTCTTCTCCTGTGATCTCTGTAGAAGTGCTGGCATTCTCAATGTTTGCAACAGCCCTGTCCTTTACCACGATCTCGCCCATGTTAAAGGTCATGGTACCCTTCCCACTATCCTCAACCGCGGTAGTGGTATCTTCCTCTGCGTCAAGCGTATCTTCCTGCGCGAACAGCGGAGCTGAGAACGCGAGAACACACGCAAGCAGAATTACAAGTAGTAACCTTACTCTTTTCATGTATTATTCCTCCTGCTAAGTGTTGATATTTTCATTATCTCGTGAATGGCAGGAATACGCGGACATGTGATGCGATGTCGCACAAGAGGGGCACTATGATGATGCTCCTGCATACTCTTTCCAAACACGGGAGGCGGGCCCGTTTCCAGGCCAGCCCTGTCGCCTGTGGCAGCATAGCATCGTGTGCCGTAGCATTAACAGGTCGAGCAGCATTCACATTGTGAAATGTTTGAATGATGTGTCAATAAAAAAAGTAATAAATAGTAGTAATTAGTAATATTATGTAATATTAATCGACTACAAGTATCACCGTGAAGGCGCGAAGGGCGCAGAGACTTGAGTAGTGACGGGTGACCCGTTACCCGTCACTGTCTCTCGGTGCCCCTGTGGTGAAAAAAACTATTGCACTGCAATATGAACCCATTGTATAATGAAACGGTTTCAATATATACAGATCACCTTTCCCGAAACGTAAGCTGGAGGAATTATGAAGATAAAAATTATGATCATAGCAGCGCTATGCGTACTGGTGGGGGGTATAGTAGCCGCGGCCACATTCAAGACCGGTGATGCGCTGCATGGCCTGTACGAGTACAAGGATTTTCAGAAGGCAACCTACTGCCGGCAGTGTCATGTTGAGATCTACTATCAATGGAAGAAAAGCCTCATGGCACAGGCTTTCACCCATGAATGGGACGAGATTGAGTACTTCGATATGGCTGTTGAACATGCCAAGCGCAACCCGAAATTTAAAGACGCGGTGGACGGGTGTAACGGCTGCCACGCGCCATTTTCATACATGGCGGGTGATACCCCGCCCCCCAGGCCCGAAAAGCGGTCCATGGCCAACGAGGGTGTGAGCTGCGATGTATGTCATACCATAAACCATTTCGATGAAAGCAAGCTCTACAATTACAGCTATCACTCATCACCCGGCCGTAAGAAGTACGGTGCACGGGGAGGGAAAAATTCACCTGCCCACGGGTTGGAGAAATTTGATAAAATGAAAACCGCCGAATTCTGTGCCAACTGTCATAATGAGAAAAGCCCGTGGGACGTGTGGGTAAAGAGTACCTACAATGAATGGAAAGAGGGCCCCTACAGTGAAGAGGGTGTTCCATGCCAGGACTGCCACATGCCCCCGGCACCCGGCCAGCGGGCAAAAACGGACAAGACGAAATACGACGATGTGCGGCAGCACACCTTTCACGGGGGGCATTTTCCCGCCAAGTATAATGGTGCCATTGACGTCCTCATATACCCGGAGATGGAATTCGTGGAGCCGGGTATGAGAATACAGATTTCTGTGTATCTCTACAACCAGAAATGCGGCCACAAGGTGCCAACCGGTTCGGTGGAAGACCGGATACTCTACCTTCACGTTGAGGCGGAGGACAGCAAGGGAGATGTGTATCACCTGAAGGTTGATAAGAAGGGCTTTGAAGGTGAGGAGTATACCATCGCTTCAGAAGCGAAAGCCTACCAGGATCTGGCGGAGATGATGGACGTGCCCGACGGGTTTGACGGGTTGCGGCGTGAGGATGTGCCCCTGGGTAACCGCATATTCAGAATGCCCTATTTTACCGAAAAGGGACAGATGACCATGGCACAGTGGAACACCGCGAAGCTGGGTGTGGATTATCGCATAGGTCCCAGGGAAACAAAGGTTGAGACCTTCACCTGGACGGTGCCGGGCAGGATGCCGCCGGGGCCGGTGAAGGTGCGGGCAAAGCTGAACTACAGGCTGCTGGTGAAGCCGGTGGCGGAGTTCATGAAGGTGCCCCAATCTGAATACAAGGACCGTCTTATCAACAGCGACGAGGCGGAGTTTGAAGTTATATACTAAAGAGGAGAAATTATATGCGTAAAAAAACAATACTGTTTCTCATACTGGTCATCTTCACCGGCATCACGGTGCTGGTGTCAGTCAACCACGACGCGGAGGCCATGCCGGGATTTGCCCGCAAGTACCGGTTCACCTGCCAGACCTGTCACGCTCCTTTCCCAAAATTGAAGCCTTACGGGGAGGAGTTTGCCGGTAACGGGTTTCGCCTGCCTGAAGGGGAGCCCCCGTATTCAAGTATTGACACGGGTGACCCGCTGCTTGAGCTGGTTCGTGACTTCCCCATCGGGGTACGGATTGACGTGTTCGGCATGATGGACCTGGATGATGATGTGAAAACCGACCTCCAGATGCCTTATAACGTGAAGATCATTTCAGGGGGGCCGGTGTCTGAAAAACTATCGTATTACTTCTACTTCTTTTTCTCAGAGCGTGGAGAGGTTGCCGGTGTGGAAGACGCCTTTCTCTATTACCGTGACCTGCTGGGCACCGGCATAAACCTGACCGCGGGGCAGTTCGCGGTATCAGACCCCATCTACAAGAACGAGCTGCGTCTTACCCACGAGAGTTACGTTATCTTTGACATTAAGCCCCCACGGTCACTGGCCGACCTGAAATACGACCGCGGGGTGATCGCCGATTATGGCTTCGATTTCGGCCTTAACCTGGTGGCACAGGTGGTGAACGGGAACAGCATCGACCCCGCCGACGAAGAAACTAAGAAGTTCGATGACGACACCTACAAGAGCGGCATGTTCAGGGCAAGCCAGTCGTTGTTCGAGGTGTTCCGATTCGGCGGATTTGCCTATGCGGGACGGGAACAGAATACCCTGTATGATGAGGATGATGAAGATCTGCAGCCACCTAATCGTGAACGTACCAGCGACGTCCGCTACTACGGCGGCGATGCCTCCATCTACGCCGGTCCCTTCGAGCTGAACCTTTGCTACCTTTACCGTACCGACAACAACGGCTACTTCGACGGCACCGGCCGCGAGGTAAAGAGCCAGGGCTACATGGCAGAACTGCAGTTTCACCCTGACGAAGACCGCAGCAGGTACGTCATCACCGCACTGTACAACCGGTTTGACTCAGACTTTGAAGACGAAGAAGGAATAAACAGTCTTGACTATGAAAGCGCTACCCTGTCCCTCACCTGGCTTTTGGCACGAAACGCCAGGATAATCGGTGAGTACACCTACGTGATCAGGGATCTATCACGCGGGGCAAATTACGAGTATCATAATAAAGTTAAACTCGGTGTATCAGCGGCGTTGTAAAAATTACCGCAAAGGCGCGAAGGGCGCGAAACAAGAAGCAGTGACGAGTGACGGGTAACGGGTGACTGGTTTGATCATACATTACACTCGTCACCCGTCACTACTCAATTCTCTATGCCCTCTGCGCCCCTGTGGTAACCCCAAAAAATCCACACATTCAGTAAAAAATTCTTGCTAAAAATCACAATAATATTATGAAGTACTAATTCCTATTAAATTAGTATGAATTAAAATTCGTCAAACATCCGTTTTGTATATATATTATATCATAACAAGAGATAAGCCCTTTGAGATGCAAATGGAGGAATATACATGTGGGATTATACTGGAAAAGTTAAAGAACTATATAAGGCCCCGAAGAACGTGGGGGTGATACCCGATGCTGACGTGGTTGCGGAAGTTGGGAGTATCGTATGCGGCGACGCACTGACCCTCTACCTGAAACTTGACGGTGAGAAGATCATCGACGCGAAATTTCAGACCTTCGGTTGCGGCAGTGCCATCGCCTCCTCCTCTGCCCTCACCGAGATGGTGATGGGTAAGACACTTGATGAAGCCTCGAAGATAACCAACAAGGACATCGTTGAGTACCTGGGAGGCCTGCCTGAACAGAAGATGCACTGTTCTGTTATGGGCCAGGAAGCCCTCACCAAGGCGCTGAAAAAACTGAAAGGTGAAACCGTTGAAGAGGAAGAAGAAGTCGAGGGAGAGATCGTATGCCAGTGTTTCGGGGTGACAGATACACTTATCAAGAAGGTTGTTCGTGAAAATGATCTTTCAACGGTTGAAGATATTACAAACTATACCAAGGCAGGGGGGGCCTGCGGCTCGTGCCTGCACAAGATCGAAGATATTTTACATGAAGAGCGTAAAAACATGGCAGAAGAGAACATAGCGGTTAAACCTGAAAAAAAACCGCTCACCAATATTAAGAGAATGCAGCTTGTTGAAGAAACCATTACTGACATTGTGCGTCCCATTCTGCAAAGGGACGGGGGCAATATCGAGCTTGTGGACATTGATGGTAAAAAGGTGATGGTGCGGCTGCTTGGCAATTGTGCCAACTGTGTGATCTCAGACGTCACCCTGAAGAACCTGGTGCAGGATAAACTGAGAGAGTTCGTTGAGGACGATATTGAAGTTATAGAACAGGTGCAGGTGTAATATGAATGAAATAGTTTATCTCGACAATAACGCCACAACCATGGTGCCTCCGGAAGTTGTGGACGCTATGCTTCCCTTTCTTGGAAGCCGGTATGGCAATCCCTCAAGCATGCATGATTTTGGCGGGGATGTGAGTGATGACGTGGAGCGGGCCAGGGACAGTGTGCGCCGCATGCTTGGCGCCGACAACGATTACGAGATCGTCTTTACCAGCGGTGCAACCGAGAGCGATAACCTGGCAATAATGGGAACTCTCAGTTACCATAAGGACAAGCGGCACGTGATAACCACCCGGGTTGAGCATCCGGCTGTATTGAATCTCTGCCGGCAGCTTGAGCGCCAGGGATACCGGGTAACCTATGTGCCCGTTGACGCCCGGGGTAATCTTGATCTCCACTATCTGTTCGAAGCGGTTGACGATGATACTGCCATTGTTTCGGTGATGTACGCCAACAACGAGACAGGGGTTCTCTTCCCCGTCGAAGAGATAGGGGCATTTCTGAAGGAGCGGGGTATCCCCTTTCACGTAGACGGCGTACAGGCCGTGGGGAAGGTTCCCATCGATGTAAATAAAATAAACTGTGATTATTTTGCCATATCCGGTCACAAGTTCCATGCGCCTAAAGGAACAGGTGCACTTTACGTCAGGCGGGGGACGAGAATGCGTCCCATGCAGCATGGCGGTCACCAGGAACGGGGAAGGCGCCCCGGAACACTGAATGTTCCCGGAATCGTGGCCATGGGGAAAGCAGCTGATCTTGCCATGGAACACCTGAAGGAAGAAGACCACGTTGCTGTTCTTCGTGACAGGCTGGAAAAAGGGCTCCTAAAACGGTTTCCCAATGCCAGCTTAAACGGTGATCCGACGCTGCGGGTGCCCAATACAACCAACATCGGATTTGAATTTGTAGAAGGTGAGGCCATATTATTGTATCTGAATGAAAAAGGTATTGCCGCTTCGTCTGGTTCGGCCTGTTCATCAGGATCACTTGAGCCTTCACACGTGCTTCGGGCCATGGGGGTGCCTTTTACCTCGGCGCATGGTTCTATACGATACAGCCTGAGCAGGTATACCACCGAAAAGGAAATAGAATATACGTTATCAGTCATGCCGGAAGTAATAGAAAAGCTGCTTGAGCTGTCACCTTTCTGGGATAATGAGAAGAAAGAAGGGAAACCCGTTACCGGGATAAGCTGCTGATAAGGTTTGGCGAACCACCTGCTGCAAAATATTTTTTCCTAAAAGTCTTGAAGTAATATCAACCACCTGCTTAGATGAACACATGGCCGGGTAAAACTGTCCGAATTTAATCTTCGAGGCGAGTGGGTAACCATGGGTATTGCAGAAGACCTTATTGTAATAATAGTTGTTGGACTGGCTGCAGGGCTGGTGGCGAACAAGTTAAAAGTTCCTCCCATTATCGGGTACATACTTGCCGGTATTATAATTGGGCCCTATACAGGCGGATTTACTGTTTCTGATATTCCCCGGATTGAACTGCTGGCGGAAATTGGTGTAGCCCTTCTCCTTTTTTCCATTGGTCTTGACCTGTCTTTCAGGGAGTTGAAATCTGTTAAGGCAATAACATTGATCGGGACCCCCCTGCAGATCGTAATTTTGATTTTGTACGGGGTTGCCATAGGCCACTTTATTGACCTTCCGGTGATGGATTCAATTGTCTTTGGAATGGTAATATCACTGTCAAGTACCATGGTGGTTATCAAAACGCTGATGAGCCGCGGCCTTATCGGTACATTGTCAAGCAGGGTAATGATAGGTATACTGATAGTTCAAGACCTGGCCGCTATTCCCCTTATGCTCATCATACAGAATATGAAGTCTTTTGAGGATAACCTTTTCCCCCTCCTGTTTATCCTTGGAAAAGCATTGTTGATCCTTGTTGCCATAATAATAATAGGGATGAGAATTGTCCCATGGTTCCTTAAATTCGTAGTGAAACTTCACTCGAGGGAGCTGTTCCTGATCACCATTACCGCTATAGCCCTTGGAGTAGGGTATATCACCCATATGTTTGGATTATCGCTGGCATTCGGCGCGTTTATTGCCGGTATGGTAATCAATGAGTCAGACTACAGCCACCAGGCGTTGAATGATATTATCCCCCTGCGTGATATTTTCGGACTGGTGTTCTTCACTTCCATCGGTATGCTGGTGAATCCGGTTTTTATACATGAAAACCTATCACTGGTGTTTTTACTGGTAGCACTGGTTATGGTGGGTAAGATAATTGTCTTTTCCGGGCTCAGTGTTCTTTTCAGGTATTACAACATAATCCCCCTTGCCATGGGTTTTGGTCTTGCCCAGGTGGGTGAGTTTTCTTTTGTTCTGGCCAGGTCAGGGGTAAAAAGTGGCGTCATTGATGCGGGTTTATACACGTTAATTCTTTCAGTTTCCATTATAACCATGATTACAACCCCTTTCCTGTCACTGCTGGCAACACCGTTGTATACCCTGAAAAAGAAGCTGTTCACACATGAACAGTTCCAGACTGTGAATGTCCCCTCCGACGGTTTGAAAGATCATATAGTGATAATGGGTGGAGGACGTGTAGGTTTCCAAATTGCCACTATCTTCCAGAAACTCAATTTTCCTTTCATTATAGTGGAGCAGGATTTCAGGAAATTTGAAAGATCCAAGAAAGCCGGTTTTCCTGTTATTTACGGTGATGCAAGCCAGGAGACAGTATTACTTGCAACAAAACTTGAACATGCACGTTTAGTAGTGCTTACCATCCCGCATATCTCTACTGCCCGGCAGATCGTTGATACTGTTTCCATAAATAATCTTAAAACAAAGATAATTGCCCGTGCCGATGAACTTGAGCATATGTATGAATTGTATAATATGAATATTCAAGAAGTGGTTCAGCCTGAATTTGAAGCAAGCCTGGAAATTATCAGGCAATCCCTTGTGCATCTTGATGTACCGGTAACGAAAATTTACGAATTAACAGAAAATATCAGGCAGAATACCTTTTCTAATAAGAAACTTAAAAGGCTGGATCATTCATTCCTGGAAAAGGCCGGCAAAACCCCTTTTATGCTTCAAATGAGCTGGTTAGAAATATCGGGCCGCAGTGCATTAGATGGAAAATCAATTCAGGAATTGGAAATCCGTTCGAAAACCGGTGTTTCGGTTGTAGGTGTTTTGAGGGAAGACAGGTTGATCCCAAATCCAGACGCGGGTTTTACATTCCAAAAAGGTGATTATATTGCCATAATTGGTTTACCTGAAGATAAAAAAAGATTTGAATCGCTAATGTTGTCGTAAGTACTCTGTAGTATCAGACAAGGCAGGAGATATGAAACACTGTAAAATATTTAATCTAATAACATTCTTTTTGTTTATGAGTTTGCTGAATGTAAATTCCCAGGCTGAAAACCTGGTACAAAAGGAAACGGTGTATGTTCCCGCGTATTCGTCAATTTTCCACAGTGATCTGCAATGGGAATTCAACTTATCAATTACCCTCAGCATTCACAACGTAGACCTGGATAATACCATTGTTATAACTGCCATTGATTATTATAATACATCCGGTAAGTTGATCCATAAATATATCAAGGGGAAGAACATTGAGATAAAACCCTTTGAAACCTTTAATCTTGGTATCAAGGAAAGAGATACCCGGGGTGGAGTGGGGGCCAATTTTATAGTAAAATGGCACTCTACCTCTAAAGTCAACAGGCCCGTTGTTGAGTCAATAATGATCGGCACAAGTGGTCAGCAGGGGGTTTCATTTACGTCCCGTGGCGTCCCTGTCAAAGAATAGACTAACGGGCCACCTCGTTGATGAGCTTGCCAAGGGTCTGGTCTCCGCTGGTGATGCTTTTCTGGTTTGCCTCGTAGCTGCGCTGCACCTCTATCATTTCAACCATTTCCCGCACCGCGTTTACGTTGGATTTTTCCAGGAAACCCTGCACAACCTTCAGCTGCTGTGGAGGCAGCGGGGGCCCTGAATACTCGGTATCGGTATAAAGAGACTCGCCCTCTTTTTTCAATTCCCGTATATTCTCAAAGTCGGCCAGCTTCAGCCTGTCAATTACCACGGGCTGTTCCCAGTTGTTCTGTGTCATGCCAACCACGTCTTCGGGTTCAGGGGACATGGCCGCGTTTACCATTACTTCACCCCGCTCATTAACCATGAAGTTATTCTTCTGCAGCTGAATAGGGCCATTTTCCCCCATCACCGCGTAACCCTTGTGGTTAACCAGTATTCCTTCTTCGTTTATAGTGAATGAACCGTTGCGGGTAAATCGCTCGCCCCGTTCGGTCATTACGGTAAAAAAGCCCTGTCCCTCAAGTGCGAAGTCAAAGGGGCTTTCTGTTCTCTGCATGGAACCCTGGTCGAACTGGGTGTATACCTCGTTCACTTCCACCCCGGTGCCCAGTTTACCCACGTAGGGCATGGTGTCATATGAACCGGCAGGAGTAATGCCCTGTCCGTCATCATTGATACGGCGAATCAGCATGTCGGGAAAAGCCTTGAAAATGGTAAGATCACGCTTGTATCCGGTCTTGTCAACGTTGGCAAGATTATTTGCTATTGTATCAAGCCTGGCCTGCTGGGCCATCATGCCGGTTGAACCGGTGTATATTCCTCGTATCATTGCATATTCCTCCTGTACTGTTAGAAGTATCGACAGGAATGGAAAAATACTTGCGCGTAAAAATGCCGGTTACATCTTCCCGCCGGTTTCCCTGCGGATGCTTGCGCCCAGAGAGGAAAGTTTTTTCGCGAAATCCTCGTATCCGCGGTCGGTATGATATATTCGCCGTATCTCGGTGGTGCCGCTGGCTGCCAGTCCGGCCAGCACAAGGGCGGCCCCGGCCCGAAGGTCAGACATCATCACGGTGGCAGATGAAAGTTTTTTCGTGCCTTTTACGATGGAGACATTGCCTTCAATATCTATGTCCGCCCCCATCCTGCGAAGTTCGGCGGCGTGGGTGAAGCGATTTTCAAATATGGTTTCGATAACTACGCTGAGTCCCCCAACGGTGGTCATCAGTGCCATTATGGGTGCCTGCAGGTCGGTGGGAAAACCGGGAAAAGGCATGGTTCGAACGGATGTCCCCGAGATGTTCTTAGATGGGCGAATTGACACGGTGGACTTTTTTACGTCCATGAGAAATCCCATCTCTGATAGCACGTCGGTGAGCGCCGAAAAATGTTCGGGCACCACGTTTTTAACGGTGACATTTCCCCTGGTAATGGCACCGGCAAGCAGGTATGTGCCCGCCTCGATGCGATCGGGCATGATGCTGTAGGTGACGGGTTTAAGTTTTTTTACTCCCCTGATGGTGATACGTTCTGTTCCCAGGCCTGAAATGTCCGCCCCCATTTTCGTGAGAAAGTTGCCAAGGTCTACAATGTCGGGCTCCATGGCAGAGTTTTCCAGCACCGTTTCACCCTGTGCCATCACCGCGGCCATCATGAGGTTTGCCGTGGCACCAACTGATACCTTGGGCATGATGAAACGGTCGCCTTTCAGTTTGTCCACCCGTGCCTTGATGTAGCCGTGCTCTATGTCGATAGTTGTACCCATGGTTTCGAAACCGGATAGATGTATGTCTACCGGCCGTTCGCCAATGGCGCACCCCCCGGGAAGGGACACGTCGGCTTCGCCGCACCTTGCAAGCAGGGGCCCCATCACGTACACCGAGGCACGCATGGTCTTTACCAGGTCGTATGGCACCTCGTTGTTCTTCAGGGAATTCACGCCGATTTTCAGCACCTTCTTGTGTTCATCGTACTGACAACTGGCCCCAAGGCATTCAATAACCTTTATAATTGTACGTATATCTTTCAGGTCGGGAACATTTTTCAATGTAGTCTCCCCCTCGGCCAGAAGGCTTGCCACGATAATAGGAAGTGCGGCATTCTTGGCCCCTGAAATAGTAACCTCTCCGGAAAGCTTTTTACCTCCCCGAATCTTGTAAATATCCACGGTTGTACCCCTGTTGATTGTATTGAAGTTATTACGAAGTTATATGTATGGCTGAACGAGTTATTTCATGCCATTTTTCGTGATGTTTTCGATGTCCTTTATCTTGTCTTTCAGTTTATAGACTTCTTTCCCCATGTCACGCATGATACCCATAAGCCTGTTACTGCCGAAAACCAGCAGCACGATCAACGCGATTATAAGAAGTTCCCAGATACCTGGTAATGCCATGTTTTCCTCCTGCCCGCCTTTTTTGCGGCAGGCAAATATAACTGATACTGGTATAGTGATGCAATAACATGGGGTTATTTGTCAACAAAAGAATTAAAGATCACCCC